>JACWMK010000029.1 GCA_015661405.1 Methanobacterium sp. | reverse complement strand
AATTATTTATAAAATTATATAAATATAAAAATTTGAGCTACTTAATTTATTAAAAGTTTTATGTCTGACATGGAAGCTGAGATTAAGGGGGATATAAAAACATGTGTTTATAGATATTTCAAAGAAGATGAATGAAATTATGGATGTATGATGTTATAGTGAGATATGAAAAAGGGGATATTATTTGGTATCACTATATTTGAATTGCTAGTAAAGAATAGGAGTCAGTTAATTTTAGAGATAAATTTATTATTAATTTAAATTCTAATATTAAATCTTAAATTTTTATTCACTTTATAAAAATAGTAATAACTTTTTTTTATGTTGATATTAATTATTTAAATATTCTCTTTTAATTTAATGATGTTTTCTTTTAAATTTGGTAAATCTTTTTTTATTACTATCCAAACTCGTTCTAGTTTAACTCCAGAATATTAGTGTATGAGAATATCCCGCATTCCTGCAATCTTTTTCCATGGTATATCCGTATATTTATTCTTTATTTCGGGTGGAATATTTTTTACCGCTTCCCCTATAATCGTTAATCTTCTAAAAACAGCGTCTTGTATCAGAGTATTTCTGTAAAATTCATCTTTTGTAATAGGATACATATATTCTTCTATTTTTTTTATACTTTCTAGTATGTCTTCTATAAAAACTCTTATATCCTTAAATAATGGCCACCTGTTCTTTGAGTATGTTATCTCTTAGTAATGGTTTGATGGCTGCGTATTCTACTAGATCAACTTTTCTTCCGAGTGCTTCTTCGATTTCCAGTTTAATTCCAACAAATTCAAGTAGACTGATATCTCCCTTAATTTCGACTAGAATATCAATATCACTATCTTTCTGTAGTTCTCCACGAACTAATGAGCCAAATAATCCTGCTTTTTTGATATTATAAATCTTTAATATTGGGAGTATTTTATGTTTAATCTGCTCAATTTCATCCTGTGTTGTTTTTTTATTCATATTTTCTTCATAAATATTTCTTAAGTTTATATTAATTAAATTTTTATGAACTTTATTCTAAGATTTATATTAGAATTATAATGGATGAATTATGAAAAAAATTTGTTTTTTATAGGTATAGGGAGTGGATTATACTGTAGAGTAGGGGTGCGTAGAAGGGTACGATGAGGAAGAGGAATGTGTTGGAGATTCCGTGTGAGAGGGTGGTTCCGAGTATGCTTTTGGTTTTGTAGAAGGCGATTCCGTAGAATAATCCGACAATGAATACGAATATTAAATCGTAGATGCTGTTCCATCCGATGTGGAGTGCTGTAAATAGTAGTGCAGTGTATAGTAATCCGTATAATGGTCCTAGCACGTTTTGAGAGTTTTTTTGTAGTATTCCCCTGAATAGTAGTTCTTCTGCGAATCCTGTGCTTATGATGAGTATGATACTGGCGAAGATGAGTGTTTCTAGGTTGAGTACTGGTATTAGTGGTTTGGGTTGTAGTATAGTGTATTCTATGCAGCCGAGTAGGATTCCTGTGCTGGCTATTAGTAATTGTAGTGGTAGGTTTCCCCAGATTAATCCTACGTTTCTTCTGTTTAAGCCTTGTGCTTTTATGATGGTGTAGCTGGTGGCGAATAATGGTATTGCGATTATGGGGAACCAGTAGAGGGTGGGTATTTGTAGTAAGGGTATGGATAAGCCTATGATTCTGATGATGGGTAGGGCCATCATACTGCGTAGTAGTATACTGAGGTTGGTTGATTTGGTGAGGCTTGAATGTATTAGTAGGGCGAATAGTATGACTGCTTCGAGTGATAATCCGAATGATATTTGATGGAATAGTATGGTTGATTCTGCGGTTATTAATGCTAGTAGGTAGATTATGAGGCTGGTTATTTCTGGGCGGCTTAATTTATATTTTTCTCGTTTAGTTTTAATGTTGTTGGTTATCGTTTTTATTTCAGTTAATCGTTGTTCATCTCCACTTTCGTGGAATATTTGATTGGATTTTTGATAGTCTACTATGGCGTCTTCCCAGTCTCCTTGTGATTGGTAGGTGTTGGCGATTAGACTGTGTACGATGCCTGTTCTTTCAGTGTCGTTGATGCTTTGGAATTTAGTTATGGCTTTTTCATAGTAATTCCTGGCTTGTTCATGGTCTTCTAGTATTTCATGGTTGATTCCCATGCCGGTGAGACTGTAGCCTTCGCCTTCTCGGTTTTTCTGTTTTTTATATATTTTGTAAGATTTATGGTAATTTTTTAGTGATTCATGGTAATTTTTTAATTCTAAGTAAACGTTTCCAATGTTTAGGTAAGCGTGTGCTTCATCAATTCGATTATCTGATGTTTTGGAGTGATTTAATGCTTTTTTATAATATTTTAAGGCTTCTTCATACTCATGTTTTTGGTAGAGCATGTTAGCCATCTTATAATAGTTTTCATCGTTTTGCATTTTTATTATTCACTCCAATAAAAAAAAAATTTTATCTTAATGGAATTAGTATTATTACTACTCTTTTTAATAGGGTTTCATCTTATATATCCTCTTTTATATAATAAAATAAATTATATATGATAGGAAGGATGAATGAATTATGTTATATAAAAAGAATCTTTTATATTAGTTCATTTGTTTATTAAATAGTTTATATTTTTATTGATTTAATTTATTAATTGATTAACTCTTTAATTTAATATAATAACTATATTTAAAGCATAATATTTTAAGGTATAAATTTTTATATAAGATTAATAATAATCATATTAATGATTACAAAACTTAGTTGAAAGTAATAATATTTTTTATATGATGTGTGGGGGAATTAACTTTTAATCCTAATGTAACTGCGATTATACCTGCATTTAATGAGGAGATTGCTATTGGTAGTGTAGTGTTAACTACCTTTAAGTATGTGGATCAGGTTATAGTGGTGGATGATGGTAGCAGTGACCGTACCAGTGAAATTGCTGAAGCGGCGGGTGCTGAAGTGATCCAGCATAGTAGTAATCAGGGTAAGGGTGCTGCACTTCGAAGTGGTTTTCAAGCTATTGGTGATCGGGATATAGTGGTGACTTTGGATGGTGATGGTCAGCATAATCCCGTGGAGATTCCTAAATTACTTAAACCTATTATTGATGGTGAGGCGGATATTGTTAATGGCAGTCGTTATCTAAATAAGAATGTGACGGATACTCCCGGGTATCGCCGGTTGGGGCAAACAGTATTGGATAAGGCTACTACTTTGAGTAGTGGTCTTAATTTAACTGATAGTCAAAGTGGATTTAGAGCTTTCGCTACTTATACGTTATCAGCTTTTAAATTTAATCATGATGGTTTTAGTATTGAAAGTGAAATGTTAATTGATGCTGCGAATTTCGGCAGTAGAATAGTGGAAGTGGATATTGGAGTTAATTATGGTAAGGATTCTAATAGGGATATTCATAAGAAGAATCCACTTAGTCATGGTTTAGGCGTGTTCGTGCATCTTATGCAGGATATGGAGTTTAACCGTCCATTATATTACTTTGTTTTACCTGGTTTGATCCTTATAGTACTAGGTTTAACTTTGGGGTTGTTTTTCTTTGGTTCTTACCTAGATCATCATTACGTTTCCAGTTTGTTGCCTACGGTGATGGCGGCTATGGTTGGTTTGGGAGGTTTGTTTATTGCTTTCACGGGTATTATACTTCACAGTATGTCGCGTTTGATTGAACGGAATAATGGTAAATAAAATTTTAATTCCATTTATTTCTATTTATAAATAATAGTTGAATTATAAATTAGAATTACAAAAGAAATATTTTATTAATATTAATTATAATATTTTATGAGAAAAGGGATTAGGGGATCAAATATATGAATATTTATATTTTATCGAGTGGAAAGTACGGTTCTCGTATTGTTAATCATATTGCTAAAAGTTTTAGTAGTAATATTGTTGGTATACATGAGGTGCCGGAGGATTTACCGGAATTTATTGAAGATGTATCAGGTTATATGCCAAGTAATTTACCGGAAGCGGATTTGGTGATTGCGGTGGGTTTAATTGGTGATATTAACCTGTTGACACCGTTGGTTGCTGAGGGTACGGGTGCTAAGTCTATTATAGTTAGTGTGCATGAACCGAAGGGTATGCCGCCGGGTTTAATGCAGGAGATTAAGGATTCAGCTATGGGTAAAGTGATTGTATTTGCTAAACCATTCTGTATTTTAACGCCGATGGGTGACCCTTTTATTGATGAATTCGCGGGTAAATTAGGTAAACCAGTAATGGAAATTGAATTTGATGATTTTGTTAAGAGTGTCACAGTTATACGGGATGCACCGTGTGGCTGCACTAGTTTTATAGCGGAGGAATTAATTGGCTCGCCGGTGGAGGAGGCGGAGCATGTAGCGGATATTAAATTCCATAATTACCCTTGTCAAGCAAGTATGAGTTTGGACCGTAATTTGGGTGATACTATTTTACATGTGGCGGGTTATCAAAGTAAGGAAGCGGTACGCCGGGCTTTAGGTTTTAGTATGAAATCCGCAGTGGTGGATTTGGAAACTTGTAATACGGAGGGTGAGGAATGTGATCACCTCTGCGTGGATAGTTGTCCGCAAGTTAAGGCGGGTGTGGATACTATTTTAATTGGTGAGGATAATAAAGCGGTTATTGATCCGGCTAGCTGTGGTTGTTGTGAACAGTGCCTGGATGAATGTCCATATGGTAGTATTGAAATTGTAAAAAAGAGATTTGATTTAAAGAAGAAATAGAGGTTTAATTTATTATATGACGGGTAGAGTAGTTTTTATTGGCGGTGGACCGGGTGACCCGGAATTATTAACGGTGAAAGCGTCTCGTATATTGGGATTTGCTGACGTTGTTATATATGCGGGTTCTTTGGTGAATCCTGAATTATTGGATTATACGCGTAAGGATGTGGTGATTTATAATAGTGCTAGTATGACTTTACCGGAGCTCGTGGAGGTTATGGTGGATTATGTGGGTCAGGGTAAGTTAGTGGCCCGAGTGCATACGGGTGATCCTAGTATCTATGGGGCGATTGGTGAGCAGATTAGACTTTTACGGGAGAATAATATACCTTTTGAGGTTATTCCAGGTGTGAGTAGTTTATTCGCGGTGGCGGCTGCTTTAGAGGTGGAGTTAACGTTACCTATGGTGTCGCAGACGGTGATTATCACCAGACCGGAGGGTCGTACTCTTAAACCCGTGAAGGAAAGTATTAAAGATTTAAGTGCACATGAGGCGACTATGTGTATTTTTTTAGGTGTACAGTTAATAAGTGAGGTAGTGGAGGATCTTAAAACTCATTACCCCTTGGATACGCCTGTGGCAGTGGTGCAAAAAGCGTCTTGGAAGGATGAATTGGTTTTACGTGGTACTTTAATGGATATCGTGGGTAAAGTGGAGTCTTCGGGTATTCATAAAACTGCAATTATAGTGGTGGGTCGAGTGTTGGATCCGGGGGTTTTTGAAGCTAGTAAATTGTATGATGAGGGTTTTTTACATGAGTACCGCACTACTAAATAAATAACTTTAATTATTTTTTTTTTGGATAAGATTTATAAGGTCTGATTTTATACGTTACCTTTAAGGGAATATTTATTAACAGTTATAGTTTAGGTTCAAATTTATTTTTTTATAATCGTTGGAGGCGGTGATTATAAATGGTTAAGGGATTTGGTAATATTTTTTGGGGTAAGCATGTAATTTTAATGGTTTTTGTACTGTTTTTTATTAGTTTTATTAGTGTGGGGTCTTCTTTTGCAGTTTTGAGTAATAATAGTAGTAATTTGAATGTTACGAATATATCTAATTCTAGTAATAGTACGAATGTGACGGTTAAAAATAATTTAAGTAGTATTCAGGGAGTTTATATTAATGCGGGGGTTACTCCCGCAAATACTATCAACACCACGGCGTTGAAGGCTGAGGGTGTTAACACTGTTTATATATCAACGGACAGGCAGAATCCTAGTGATTTACAGTCTTATATAAATAAATTTAATGGCACGGGCATTGGTGTTTATGCTTGGGTTGACAGTTTTAAGGATTTTAATGGTAACTGGTTTAACCCGGAGACTAATACTACCCTTGAAAATGAGATTATAAGTGACATTGACAATATAACAATGAATTATAATGTGAATGGTGTAATGTTAGATTACCTAAGGTACCCTGGTAACGCGTACTTGTATCCTAATGCAACGAGTATTGTAGATAATTTTACAGCTGCAATTAGAAGTAATATTAACCTAGTTAATAATCTGAATATCACTGGTAAACCGCACATATTATTATCCGCGGCGTTAATGCCTGAGGGTGCCAGTAATAATTATTATTATGGGCAGAATTATACTAGTTTAGCTCATTATTTAGATTATTTATCTCCCATGATTTATGTAGATAATTATGGTGAAACTACTAGCTGGATTGGTTCCACTACAGGGTATATAGTGTCTCAAGCGAATGGTACACCCGTAGTTAGTATTTTACAAACTTATATTAATGGTAATGGTATCGATGAGAATGTAACCACAATTTCCATTAGTCAAATGGATTTAGATATTCAAACTGCAGTAAATAGTGGTTCTGATGGTTATGAAGCCTTCCGATATGGATTATTACCAAGTAATTGGACGGGATATCAACCACCTACTCCTACACCAGCACCGGTTATTGTAAGCACTAATCCCCTAAGTAATGCTACAGATGTTTCATTAGTTACTCCAGTTAGTATTGTATTTAATGAGAATATTACTACTGCAGCTGAATTCTTTGATATTACAGTTAAAAACTTATCAACGGGTAGTGTCACTTCTTTAGCTTCATTGAATATATCTGGGAATACTTTAACTATTACTTCCAACTTTAATCGTTTGAGTGGTGATATTTATCAGGTTAATATACCAGCTGACGCGGTGGAGAGTATGTCTGGTAATATATTAACGGTTGGGAAAATTTTTAATTTCACTTCAATGATTCCACCGGTAGTGGTTAGCACTAATCCATTAGATAATGCTACGGGTGTATCTCTAACTTCACCGGTTACAGTTAAATTTAATGAGAATATAACCGCGGGGAGTGCTTTTAATGGTATTTATATTAAAAATCTAGATACTGACATTATTTGTGCATTGTCAAGTGAGAAAATTAATGGTACTACTTTAACTATTAATATGAGTAATAATCGTTTATTTAATGATGTTTACATGGTAGTTATACCTGTGGATGCTGTTAAGGATTTATTGGGTGATAATTTAACTTCAGCTTATAATTTCACATTCACCACAATACCCTTATTAAAAGTAACCACCACAAATCCCCTAGAGAATGCTACGGGTGTATCATTAACTTCACCGGTTACAGTTAAGTTTAATGAGAATATAACAGCGGGTAGTGCTTTTAATGGTATTTATATTAAAAACCTGAATACTGGTACAATGGTAGCATTAGCAAGTAAAAATATTACGGGTAACACGTTAACCATTAATTCAACTTATAATCGTTTATTTAATGATGTTTACATGGTTTTCTTACCCGTAGGGGCAGTTACAGATAGTTTTGGTGATAATTTAACTTCAGCTTATAATTTCACATTCACCACAATACCCTTATTAAAAGTAACCACCACAAACCCCCTAGAGAATGCAACAGGGGTAAGCCTAACTTCACCGGTTACAGTTAAATTTAATGAGAATATAACCGCGGGGAGTGCTTTTAATGGTATTTATATTAAAAACCTGAATACTGGTACAGTGGTTTCATTAGCATCTAAAATGATTAATGGTTCTACCTTAACTATTAATATGAGTAATAGTCGGTTGTTTAATGACTTGTATCAGGTTTACTTACCTGCAGGTGCTGTTAAGGATTTATTTGGTGATAATTTAACTTCAGCTTATAATTTCACATTCACCACAATACCCTTATTGAAGGTAACTAACTCGAATCCTCTAGAGAATGCAACAGGGGTAAGCCTTACTTCTCCGGTTACAGTTAAATTTAATGAGAATATAACCTCAGGCTCGAATTATAATGGTATTTACATAGAGAATTTGAGTACGGGTAAACTTGTAACATTTTCTAAGAATATCAGTGGAAATATTTTAACATTTACTATGAGTAGCAGTCGATTATATGATAATGTTTACCGGGTTTACTTACCCGTAGGGGCAGTTACAGATAGTTTTGGTGATAATTTAACTTCAGCTTATAATTTCACATTCACCACAATACCCTTATTAAAAGTAAACACCACAAACCCCCTAGAGAATGCAACAGGGATAAGTCTTACTTCACCGGTTACAGTTAAGTTTAATGAGAATATAACCTCAGGCTCGAATTTTAATGGTATTTATATTAAGAATATTAGTACGGGTAAGGTGATGACTTTGGCTAGTGAAAAGATTAATGGTAGTACTTTAACTATTGTGATGAGTCGTAGCCGCTTGTATAATGATGTTTATGAGGTTGTTATACCGGTGGATGCTGTTCATGATGTTTTTGGTGATAATTTAAGTAGTGCGTATATTTTTACTTTTAAGTCTGTATCATAAAAAAATAGAAATTTAGGGGGAGTTATCCCCAAATTTTTTTTATAAATTTTTTTTTTAATGTGCATTTATTCACAAATAATATCAGATTAATTTAATTCTATTGTGATTTTTTATATTATTCCAGTATATTTTTGATCAGTAGATTACAAATATATCCTCATCGGCTTTACCCGTACTATTAGTTTCCAATATTACAATGCTTGATATGATTTAATTGGATAAAACCTGCTATATTATGGTGGTTACCCGTAATAATGGCACAACACCTGTGGGTTCGTTTAATGTTAATTGTAATGTGGGTGGATCTTATAAATGGTTAATAGTTTAACTGCGGGTGGAGTGTAACGTTAAATTATTATTGAACGCCACGTGTGTTGGGTAGTGTAGTGGTGACGGTTTCTGCGGATTATTATAATCCGGTTACTAGGAGCAGTGGAAGTGGTAATGTACTATGTAAAACTGTCATTGTTACTCTGGTTGGGTAAGTGGAATTGGATGATTTATATGCTGAAAAAATTTAAATTTTTTATTAATATTTTAACTTTTTTTGGTGAATTAAGTTATTTTAGGGTTTATTTTTGTGATAGTGGGATGGGAAACCTTTATATAAGATGGAAGTATTAAGTTGTTATATGGGATTTTTAACCCTAATTAAGTAATATTATTAGGTAAAAAAAGTTTTTTTTATTAAATAAAATTTTTTTTTTGAAATCCCATTTTATTGAATATATAAATTTTTGGAGGCGGTTTAAATATTTGCGAAGAATATATTTGTAGTATTGTGCACACTGTTAATGGTGGGTACTGGTGCTTCAGTGGCATTTGCATGTAATAATACAACTGCAATTGACCCAGCTCATAACGGTACTTTTAATTGCACTAACATAACTACTCATCCAGTTGTTGCTTTAAATAAGAGTAAGAATGTGACTTTAACTACTAAACAGTTAACCACACTTAATAATACTCAGAATAAGTTAGATAACATTACAACTACTGTTACTCAGTTAACAACTACTTATAATGCTACTAAAGGTGATAAAGGTCTTCTTTTAGCATTGAAGTATGATAGTAAACAAGCAACTAACGAAAATACCAGTATAGCTAAGTTTGAAAGTAATCCTAAAGGTAATGTTGCACTTAAAATTAAATCTTACGTTGCCCAGGAACAATTCCTTCAGCAGCAGGTTGCAGCTATTGAGAAACTTTTAGCTAAACAATTCCACTGGATTCACTTCAAATTCTAAAAAAAAAATTTAATCTTTAAATAAATTTTTTTTTTTTGGAATTCTATAATTTTCTTTTTTTAAAAGTATAAATTAATATTATAAGATCTCTAATTTTTTGTAGGTTTTTTTCAATAAATATATTAACCTGTTACGATAAATGATTCGTGTTAGTCCCTTGGGGTAGTGGTAATCCTGTGAGGCCCTGGACCTT
The DNA here is from genome assembly GCA_015661405.1 of Methanobacterium sp. GTDB lineage: Archaea > Methanobacteriota > Methanobacteria > Methanobacteriales > Methanobacteriaceae > Methanobacterium_A. The sequence continues at coordinate 15,651 of JACWMK010000029.1, read as the reverse complement.
TCGACAGCGGTTCGACTCCGCTAGGGACTATTTTCTATTCTAAATTTTTTTTAATTAAACAAATTTTTTTTTTATTTTATAAATTTTTTCAGCACATTTAGATGTACAACCAGACTATAGGTTGAAGGGGTTAATAAAAAAAAAATTTGAAAAATAATTATTTGGTAGAAATAAATAGTGCAAAATAAAAGTTATAAGATTATTAAAAATTAGAAAAAAATATTTTTAGGAATTTATATTTTATTTAAATCATGTTTAAGGAAGTCTTGGTAGATTTTAATTAATTCTTCATCTATCCAGGTGATTTCACCATTCTTTTTTTTATCTAGTAATTCTTGATATTTCTTTTTGATACGGGTAACATCACCTTCTTTCTCTAAGGATTTTGTTTGCTTCTTTAATTGGTCATACTTCTTTTCAACCTGCTTCTCTTGACCTTTAACATATTCAAACTCCACCATCTATAATTCAATCCCCCTACCTTAATAAATATTTTTTTTTATAATTATAAATCTTATTATTAGATCTAGTTTTTTTACATTAAATAATTTAAATAATTTATTTATTATTTTGGGAGTGGATAGGACCCATACTCGTCGTGTGTTTCATCACCAGTTAATGGGGGGTTGAATACACATAGCAATCTAAGATCCTCTTTGAAGGCTCTTAGGTAATGTTTATCATGATTATTGAGTGCATACATTGTACCGGGTTTAATGGGGTAAACTTTTCCATCCACTGTAGTTTCTATTTCCCCTTCACCCTCTACACAGTATACGGCTTCTAAATGGTTTTTATACTGGATCAATGTTTCAGTACCCGCCTTTATGATTGTTTCATGGAATGAGAATCCCATTCCATCATTATCTAGTAGTAAGCGTCGACTCACCCAATTACCATTAGGGGCTGTAACTTCACGGTCTGAATCTAATATTTCGTCAATTGTTTTCACTATCATGATTATTACCTTCCACTATTGATTCCCGTTCATTGAGCACGGTTTCGATGGATTCATCTATTATTTTTAATCCATCTATTAGTAATTCTTTTTCAATGGTGAGTGGTGGTAGGAATTTAAGTACATCGTCATTTGAACCGGCTAATTCAATGAGTAAACCCTGGTTAAAGGCTTCAGTACTGACTTCACTGCAGAATCCTAATAATGGTATTTGTAAACCATATATTAAGCCTTTACCTCGTATACTGGCATTTAAATTATCATATTTACCTATTATTTCATTTAATTTTTCTTTAAGTATCTCTTCCTTGTAATGTACGGCTTGAGTTAAGTTATCTGTTTCCCAGTAACTTAATAATTTAGTGGATGCTACGAATGCTAGATTGTTTCCTCGGAAGGTGCCAGTGTGTTCACCTGGTTTCCATTGATCATATTGGTTTTTCATGAGTATAATGGCTAAGGGTAATCCTCCTCCAATGGATTTACTTAATGTAATTATATCAGGGTTTATGCCGGCTTCTTCAAAGCTGAAGAATGGTCCAGTTCTACCGTTACCTACTTGAATATCATCTATAATTAGTAATATATCAAAATCTCGGCATATTTGCTCGATATCTTGAAGCCATTGGTTACTTGCAATATTAACTCCGCCTTCGGCTTGTACTGTTTCTAGTATCATTGCTGCGGGTAAATCTAATCCACTACTAGTATCTTCTAGTAATTTTCTAAGGTATCCTGCTGTATCAGCTTCCCCATAGTAACCATCGAAGGGTGCAAAGTGCACGTTAGTACGGTTTATGAATGCTTCATCCCGGTAGAATGCGTTACCAGTGATGGCCATGGACCCCATAGTTAAACCATGGAAAGCGTTGGTGAAGGCGATGATATTTGACCGGCCCTTCACCATTCTAGCTAATTTTAACGCGGTCTCTACAGCATCTGTACCAGTGGGTCCGCTGAATTGGATTTTATATTCCATATATCGTGGTTCTAGTATGATATTGTGGAATGTTTCTAGGAATTCCTTTTTAGCTGTGGTGGCTTTATCTAATCCATGTATTATTCCATCGTTTTGTATATATTTAATTAATGCTTCTGAGACTAGTGGATTATTATGTCCGTAATTTAAAGCTCCGGCACCGGCGAAGAAGTCAATATATTCATTGTCTTGTTCATCGTATAGTTTCGCTCCTTTGGCTCGTTGGAAGATTGCTGGGAAACTGCGTACGTAACTCCTTACTTCTGATTCAAGGTTTTTAAAGGTTTTCATAACTTTTTAACACCAAATCCTAATATTTTTCTTTTATAAAAAAAAAATATTTTAACCTAAAAAATTTTTTTTTTTAATATTTAATAAACGTTAAATCCTGTTATTTAAGGGAGGATTAATGGGTCCAATGCGTAATAGCTTCTCCTCCTCATGATTAGAATCGCCGAATAATTCTTTATCTAGAAAATGGGATTCCTTATACTCTGCTTTTAATTGTTCAGCTAATCGTTGGAATAATTTCCTGCTTATTTTATTGGATGGTGTAACTGTGGCTTCTATAAATTTGATATTAATTAATTCTTCACGTTCGAGTATATTTTGTAGCATATGGATTGCTAATCCTCTGCCCCTCATAAGGGGGTTTACTGCAATCTGCCAGATGAAGAGTGTATCATCATGTTGTGGGTGAAGGTAACCTGAAACATAACCCACTAGGCCATGATTGTTTTCAGCGACTGCGCTAGTCTGGTTAAAGTGTGCTGATATTAATAGGTAACTGTATAATGAGTTAAGGTCTAATGGCTTACTTATCCTAGCTAAATCATAAATTAATTGACCATCAGTTAATTCTGGTTTCCTAATTACAGTACTCATACTAACAGAGAATCCCATTTTACATTTTCTTTATGATAAAAAAAAAAAATATTTGAAATAAATAATTTAATGCTATAAATAATGTGATAATTTAGGGGTTTTATAAACTAAAAATTTTATTATAAATAATTAGAAAAAAATAAAACCGAATTTAATGTGGGAGAATGGTTTTATTATATTAAGTATATTATGGTGTTAAATAGTATAAAAAATTTATGTAAAAAAAGAATCAATTATAGATTATTTAGGGGCCTGTAAAAGTTATATGATAGTGTTGTGTTTTCCATGTTTTATGTTCCGTTTTCCATTTGTTTTATAACGGGTTGGTTTTATTCCGCCAGGAATGTTATTCTATTTTCTTTTAAGTTCATACTAGCAATAAGTTTGTCAGGTAAATTTTCATTTGCAGCTCGTATATTCGTGATTACATTTAGTGTTTTATGGTGTTATTGTGTGGGCCTCTGGAAGTACGGGGACTATATATTCATAAAATTTAAGTATTTGAAGATATAAAGTATTCTTCAGTTTTTATAGTCAGATATCAGGTAAAATTTTATTTTTTTTATATAATTTTATATTGAATTCTCCATTAGTTTGTAAATTCATGAAAATAGAGTATATTAACTGGATATATCATTATTTAAGATAATATTAGGGATTTAATTTTATTTCCGAGTATGTTAAGCAATCCGTCATACGGGTAATGTATATAGTATAGAGAAGAGTTAGTAAAAATTGGATTTTTTGAAACTTTAAATACATATATTTTAAGAATATTTTAGAGGGGAGCTTAAAGAAATGGATGTTTAATTAAAATTAAAGATTTTCGTGTGGATGACCGGCTATTGCAGTTATTTATGGTCTGACGGGCCTGTTTTACGCCAACCAAACAGTGTAACCAGTGACATTTATTTTTTTTAAAAGTTTTTTTTTTAGATTTAAATTTATTAGAAATGAAGGAGAGATTTTTTTTAGTGGATGAAAGTATAGATCATTGAATTTGTGAGATTAATGCAGGGATCATAATATATAATTTTTACAGTTAATAGAAGAAATATTTTGGAAAATAATTAGAAAAAGTATTATAATTGAATGTAAAAAATAAAATAAAAAAAAAATCAGGAAACTGAGTATTTTGAATCCGATAAAGATTAAAATAACGTCTGTTAATTCTTTTTCAGATTCCTTAAAGTACCCTTAACGGTACCTTAGCAATTTTTATAAATTAGAAAATTCTTTAATGAAAGTATTACAATATCTCCATTTATTTAAAAAAAAATTTAATTAAAAAATATGTAAAAGGTTTTTTTTTAGAGTAATTCACTGCGTAAATCAATAGTATCCTCGAGGTCGGGTCCTGTGGAGATTATAGTTACTGGAACGCCTGTTTCACCTTCAATTTCGTTAATAAATTTTTTTATTTCAGGTGATAGGCGATTATAATCTTTTACACGTTCACATTTAGGATATAAACGATCTACACAGGTTAAAGCTATTTGAGTGGCGCCGTTTATCATGCAGGATTCTCGAGCTAAATCCATATCGAATAAACCTACTCGTCGTCTTCGGCCGGTTACTGTACCGTATTCTTCAATATCCATATTTTCTGCTTCAATTTGAGTGATTTCAGTTTTAAATGGCCCCTGCCCTACGCGGGTTATATATGATTTGAATACTACTATAACTTCATCTATTCGTGTGGGTCCTACACCAACATCAGCGGCGGCGGTGCTGGCGGTAGTGTCTTTACTAGTTACATAGGGGTAGGTTCCATAGTAGAGTGAGAGTCCGAATCCTTGACTACCTTCAATGAATACATCTTTATCATTATCTAATGCCGTGTTTATTTCTAAGGGTACATCTGTGGTGTGTCCTTTCATTTCCTCTATTTCACCTGCAAGTTTGGCGACTCGCATTACTCGGTCGGCATTGGCGGGTCCGCAGCCTGTTCCGGTGCTTCCAATTTTTTTGGATAGGTAATCTGAGGCTTGATCTTGTTCTCGATGTTTTTCTTCTATGATGGCGCAACGATAATCAGCGTAAGTTCTACTTCTAACGTTATATTTATCTAGGTAATCTAATTCATAGAGGAATACTGTGGGATCCACTAATACACCTGCTCCTATTAGGAGTCTAGCATCTTTGTGGAAGAAGCCTGATGGTATTAATCTTAAACCATATTTTTCTCCATGGAATTCTACAGAGTGCCCTGCATTGGGTCCTACGCCTGCTCTTGCTATAATATTAGGTTTATCGTTGTAACAGAGGTAGGTGATACATTTTCCTTTACCTTCATCACCCCATCCTCCTCCAACTAGTACATTACATGTCATATATTTATTGCTCCCTTATAAAATAAAAAAAATTTTTTTTTTATTTAGGCTTCTAAATAATTTAATTAATCTAAAAAAATGTGAAAATTTTCTTTTAACCTCTTGTATATATGATAAGTCTGTATAAAAACATTTTCCCTTAAAAATAATTTAATAAATTTTATTATATGCTACTATTTGAAATAAATTAATTCTTGATATTGATTTTATAAATTCCAAATATTTTTTTTTTATAAATTAAATTGAAATTTTTAAAAACATTTTTTTGTGGGGGTTATAGTAAAAATTATTTCATAAATTTTATTATTGATGAGTAATATACTAATAAAAAAAAATGATTTTGTAAAAAAATATTCCTTAAATTTTTTTTTTTATAATTCAATAAGTCTTATTATTTTTTTTTCTCATTAAAGGAATTTAAAACATTTTTTTTATGAAATCAAAATTATTTTGAATATTTCATTTTAGAGGTGTAAAAATTTTTTTTATATTGGGGGGATAGTTTTAGATGGTTAATTTGGATGATGGTAAATTTGAGTTATTAACTGATGAGAATAGTGTTTTGGTTTTAGTGGATTATCAACCGGCGATGATTAAAAGTATTTCTTCAGGTGATAAGACTTTAATTACTATTGCTGCTTTCTGCGCTGCTAAAGCTGCTAGTATTTTAGATATTCCTGTTGTTTTATCTACTATTAATCCTCAATTGAATGGAGATTTTATTAGTGAAGTTGCAGATTTATTCCCAGATCAGGAGGTATTTGCACGGGTAGTGCCTAGTTTTGATGCTTTTGAAGATAATAGTACATGGAAAGCTGTCATGAGTACTGAACGAAATAAGATGGTTATCTCAGGATTATGGACTAGCATGTGCTTTACTTACACTGCACTTCATGGTTTAAGGGAAGGTTATGAAATTTATGGATTAATTGATGCTGCTGGGGATTCTACCGTGGATGCTCATAAGTATGGTGTCGAGAGAATGCTGCAAGCAGGTGTTATCCCAATTACTCTTGAATCATTAGTGTCTGAATGGATGCATGATTGGAATAATCCTAACTCAGATGAGCTTATCAATGAAGTTTATTCAAAGTATGGTGCAATGCTGGGACTCGGAAAATAAATATATAAAATGGAAATATAAAAAAAGAGATTTATATATATTTTTTTTAAATAAAATTTTTTTTTATAAATGGTTTAGGAAACTTAATGATTGGGAACCAGTAGTTGTTGGGTTTAATGCGTACATGATTATTCGTAGGAGGATGAATAATACAACTACAGTTAAGATGTCCTGTTTCGTTATTCCACGATTCAATGATCCTAATCTTAAGTAGTTTAATATTTTTTTAGTATCCATAGTATTAGTATTCCTTTTTTTTTGTTATAATTTATTCTCAGATAAAGTTTAATGATAATTATTATATATCATAGTGTGGAGTTAGTTTATAAAGTTTTACCAAAAATTTAAAACTATTTTTAATTAATTAATTTTTTTTATTTTATCTGATTTCAGGGTTAATTCTATGACATGGGCAATATAGTAACTACCGAATATCACGTAGATTAATAATTCTGGTAGTGTTAATCTTCCATCTACAAAAAATGGAATTAATGTTAAGTTGATTAGTATAATTAAGCTTATAAAGAATAATTGTAATCGTTTCTGTTTTATTAATAGTAATCCTCTAAGTCCGATTAATTCCGTGATTAGGAATCCAATATTCATCCCATAACTGTAAATAAGTTCTGAAATTGTGAAATGATGTTCCGGTAATTCCCAGGGTAGAATATAAGGACTAATAATTAATAAAGCTAGTTTTTTCGAGTATAATGATATGGTGGAGAGTGGATTATTGGAAATATAATTTAATGCTATACTATATCCTTCATTATTACTTGTTAAACCGTAAGGTTCCGAGTATCTACCATCAGCAGTAGGATTATTACCAATATAAAAATTCACCCCACCATTAGTTGATATCACTGGTTCACCGATCATATCATTTGTATAAATAAGCCATGGAGTTAAAGTTAACATTAAAGCTAATGTAAATAATGCTAATTTTTCTAATTTAATTTTTAAGAGGTGATTCGAGATGGTAATTAATATGAAGTAAATTATAATCATGAATATATAATCCGGTCTAATTAAAATTAGAAATCCAATTAATACTCCTATTAATAAGGATATATAGCGATTATGATTTTCATAATCCGTTAACATGTAATATATACCGATACCCATTATCATTACAGCGAATGTATCAGATAATAATTGTGGTGAATGTATTAAGAATGATGGCTGTATACAAATAAATAGGAACGCTAATAAAGCCGCGAACCTGTTTTTAAATAACTTTAATGAAATATAATATGCTAATAATCCACATAATGAACCTAAAATTATTAAAAATAATGTTAAAATTGGAAGAGTATATGATTTAAAGATTATTAAGAATAATGAAATGAGTAATGGAAATCCGGGTGGCCAATAAGTTGAAAAAGCACCATGTTCCACTCCATTGACTGCGCTAATATAATAACCTATAGAATCGCTTTGTAAACCATAAAGTGATGGAATTAGAAAGTATACTATTACACGCAGCAGCACAGCTAACAGGAATAAATATAATAAAACATATTTAGTATTACTCCATAATTCCATTGATAATATAGTTCTAATCTTCTCTTTAACTCTGTAAAATGAGAATAATGGTATAATTAACCGGTCCATTATATAACAAAAATTTAAGATAACCATTGAATAAAATAATTTACTTATTTTCATAGTTTTTAACCATTAAAAAAGAAAATATAAAAAGACTTTAAATTAAATCATTTTTTTTAGAAACCAAATTTTCTTTAAATTATAAAATAATTTGATTTGAACTTACTAATATTTTTTTATACTATTCAATTTTTTTTATTTTATTTAAAATAGTAATATTCATGGTTAAAAATTGAAACAAATTTCATTTAAAAAAATTTTTTATTTAATTTTTATATTAAGTTTTTTTTTAAATTGAGGAAATATAAAAAAAAATATATCTCAGGATACATGTAACTGGTTATAATTAGATGATTTAATTAGTTTCAAAAAAATTTTTTTTTATCACATCAAAAATTCAATTAATATGACATACATAATATAATAAATGGTGATAACTTTATGAATCTATTAAAAATACCATTGATGAATAAAGAAGAATATGACTATTTAATTCAAGAAGAATTTATTTGTAGAATTGCTTTTCAAGGAAAATATCCTTATATTGCACCATTCTTATATGTTTTTGATGGGAAATTCCTATATTTCTTATCAACCAAATATGGTAAGAAAATAGAATTATTCCATAAAAATCCTGATGTAGCCGTGGAAATAGAGAAATATAATGATAAATTAACAGAATATAAGTTTGTAACTCTCCAGGGTACTATTCAAGAAGTGCAAAATCATAATGAAAATCAAAAGATACGGAAACATTTTGTTGATATGATACAAGAGAAAAATCTTTCAACAAAAATCTTAGCAGCCCTCGGTCATTCACCCGAAGAAACTCTGCAATCCATTTTATCTGAAGAAAAATCTTACTTATGGAAATTAGTAAATGTGGCGAAGATTACGGGGATTAAGAACATCTAAAAAAAAAGGAAATATCCTTTAAAATCCAGCTTAAAAAATTTTTTTTTATTTTTTAAACTGTGCATAAAAAAAAATTTATTAAAATTTCTTTCTTAATGATTTAAAAGATACACGCTATAGTTAAGATAGCCGGCTATGGTCACCCACACTAAATATGGTATTAGTATTAGTCCTGCTGGTTTAGTAACCATGTAGAATACGATTATGTTAACCAGGATGGCTATCCATAATATTATTACCATTATTAATCCGCCGAATATGTTATGGGTGCCGAAGAAAACTAATGACCAAATCACATTTATTACAAGTTGTGCAGCGAATATTAATATTGCATATCTAACAATTTTTTTATTTAAACCTTGTCTCCACACTAGGAATAAAGCTATTCCCATTAAAACATAAAGAGTACTCCATACCGGTCCGAAAGCCCAGTTTGGAGGTGTCCATGCTGGCTTTGGTAATGCAGCGTACCAAGTTGTTATCTGTGGAAGTGTGGATACTGTTCCCACAGCACCGGCAAGGAATACTATAATAATTGAAATAATTAATTTAGGAATTTCCCTATAATTAAAACTCCCCATATTCATCATTTAATTCATCCCCCCCTATAATTATTATATTATATTTCTTCAAACATTTATTAATTATTATAAATAATATTTAAAAAAAAAACATTTTTTTTTTATGGTACACCTTACAGTTCAGCAAGCTTACTCGTTAAAAAAGATTTATAACCTTAAATTTATGATTATAAAAAAATTTTTATTTCAAATTTATAAACCCGCATTTGGATATTTAAAAAAAAAATTAGTGATAAATTTTAGTGTACTCATTTTATACTTAGTCCATGAGCATTTCTCCAACTATTTAAGTGAAGTGGGGGAGCTTATTTTATTTCATAGATGCTTATTTTTTACACAATTAATTTAAAATTTGAATACAATTATTTACACCAGAACATGGGTCACAAGATTTACATTGAGCTGGATCTTTATCTCCACTTAACCATCTATCAATTAAATCTGGTTCACATATGAAAGGCCGGGCTAAAGAAAAATATTCAATATTAGTGTTATTTAAAATTTCAGTCATAATATTAAAACTTCTATTTCCACCAACTAAAATTACTGGTACTTGAACCATTTCCGCAATTTTAGCAGCGTATTCTTTAAAATATGATTCATTTTCCTTAACTTCAACATTTCCTCTAATAGGTCCCTCACCCTCTTTTGAAGAATAACTTCCACCACTAACTTCTATAGCATCTATACCCATCTTTGAGAGCTTATCACAAACAATAAGACTATCCGAAAAATTTAATCCTTCATCCATGAAATCTTCACAATTAACCTTCACCAAAACCGGGAAATCATCACCTACAATTTCCCTAATGGCCTCATAAGATTCAAATATTATCCTACCCCTATTTTCTATTGAACCACCATATTCATCTGTTCTTTTATTATAATAAGGATTTAAAAACATGCTTAATAAAAATCCATGTGCTGCATGAATTTGTACACCATCAAAACCCGCTTTCTTTACACGAAGTGCAGCATCTGCAAAAGCTTGAATTACTTCTTTAATATCCTCTTTACTCATTTCTTTAGGAATAGTTTTAGTTACTAAATGTTCAACTGCTGAAGGACCCCATTTTGGACCCCCATGTACAATCTGCATGATAATATTTGTGTCATGTTCATGAATTTTATTAGTTAATTCTTGATATTCATCAATAAAAATGTCATCATATATTACATTCATATTAGGTGCAGGTTGATCAAACTTCATAATTTTAGCAAAACCAGTAATGATGGTGCTTACACCTCCTTTAGCCAAATTTTCATAATGATTGATTAATTCATCCGTTACATGTCCTTTTTCAACAGCCCACCCTTCATATATTGCAGAACAAATAAACCTGTTTTTAAGGTTCATTTTAGAAATTTTAGTCTCATCAAAAAGTGTTAACATAAAAAAAATACCCTCCCCAATTTTTTTTTACTCATTATTTATTTTATATATTATTTCAGAATTTTAAATTTAATGGAAAAATAGTAATTATATAATAATTTAAAGTTTTGAAAGAAATTACGACATAATGGGATATTAAAAATAAGAATAATGGTTATTTAATTTGCTGATAATTGTTTAGGTTATTATAAATATACAATCGGGTGAATCACCTGATGACTTTTGAAACCTGCAATTGCGGTGGTAAACTAAGATATGATGAAAATATCGTTATGGATGTACCAGAATAAAAATAAAATATCACCCTTCAAAAAAAATGGGGGAATTAATATATTTTATCAATATTTTTTTTTATTCATATATAACGGCAGTCCCATAAGCAGATACAATAAATGCATTACCTTGGAAACCACCCACACTAACATAATTAATTAAAACTTCCACTACCATATTTCCCCCCATAGATTGAGCATTCTCCAACATTCGAGATACCGCCAACTTCCGGGCCTCATCTAAATTCATATCATCCAATTTTTTAGGTTGAAGAGTCTTTAAAAGATTCGAAAACCGTCCCCCCTCAGAATTTTTTTCTTTTACAACTGCTTCTCCAACAACTAAACCCACAAATTTCTTAATTACTCCTCCATCCATATGGGGGACTGATACTAATGGTAATGTTAAATCATCACTGAAAAAATCATCAGATGCAGATTCCGATATAACCTCATCACTTTCAACCATTGGAGGATTTCCCATGAGTTTAGAAGGTAAATTCACTAAGAAATTTATTAATCTAATGAATGAACCCACCACAACTACAAAAAGAACATACCGGGTAAATGTAGGGAATGCAGCATCAATAGTTAATCCTATGGCAATTAAAGTAATTAAACTGAGTGTAATTGGATCTTTAGGGAAAAACCAACCATAAATATTAATTACAATAAATGTTAAAAGAGCACTAATAGCACCTGTACTTCTACCATATTTTCTACGAGCTATTACAGTTTCCACTACTCCCGCGCTTAAAGGAGATAATATATACATGATATTGAATCCGAAAATAATTAAATGAAAATATACACAAGCAACTGCGGAACTGAAACCCACAATAAATCCTATAATTATAGCTGTAAATGCCCAGCGTTTTTCAATTAGAAATTTTTTTCTAGATGCAATCAAAAACAATCACCCTTTTAAAAAAAATTTTGATTTTAATCCAATTTTATTAAATCCTAAATAATTTCATTCCTGGTACGAAACTGCAGTTCCAAATACTGTGACCATTATAGTATTTCCCATGGTACCACCCAAGTTATGATAAGCCACACGAATCCCTATAACAGCATTAGCACCTTTCTTCTCAGCTTTATCTTCCATACTCTTTAAAGCCAAATTTCTAGCATTAGTTAACTCCTCTTCATATTTAGAAGTTCTTCCCTCTACAACATCCCTTACACCAGAGAACATGTCTTTATACATGCTCGCTCCCAATAAAGAATCTCCAGTTACTAAACCATAATATTCAATTATTTTCTTCCCTTCAATCGTTGGTGTAGTTAAAATTAACATGAGCTTAACCTCCAATTTAAATAAAATTTGTACCTTATTATAGTATTATAATTAATAATATTTTATTCTAATTATTAAATTAAATTAACATATCAGATTCTTAAAAAAAATTATTTAAAATAATAATTTGTTCAGATAAATTGAGTTTACTTTTATCATCATTTTTTTTTAATTATTTATCATCATGGAATTATTAACATTGGAAAATAATTTTATAATAGATCCATAATAATTTAACTGAAAAAAAATTTTTAAGTCTAATTTAAATTTATTACAAAACCATCAAAAATTCATTTTTACATATAGCCCAATTAGCTTAAGATCGGGTGTTTTGAGCATATAATATTGTTATGATTAAAATATGCTTTAATATTACCAAAAAATAGGATTTAACTTCGTTATAGAGATGTTTAACGAAGTAGGAATTATCGAACCATAAAAAAAAAGCTAAAAATAAAAATTTTATTTCAAATTATATAATTACGAATATAAATGGGAAAAATAAATTCAAACTTTTCTAGCTTAAAAAAAAAAACTATTTTTTTTGTATTTATTATATAATAAATATTAATATATATTATATGTTTAATATCATAAAATATGGAGTTATTTAATTGAACATCAATGAAAATATTATTAATTCAGAGGATATAGACTTTATACGGATAACATGGTGTGATAATGCAAATATTATCCGTGCAAAAGCCGTGCATAAAGATTCTTTAACTGATTCTAATTATAGTATAGGTATTTCTGAAGCTCAACAAGGCATCCCTTCCATTTATGATGCAGTTGTAGCTGAAAGTGGACTTACTCCAGTAGGAGAAGTTCAACTTAAAGCTGACCTTTCAACTTTTACAAGCATTCCCTACGCTCCAGGCCAAGGACGGGTTATGGCAGACATGATCAAAAACGGGAGAAGTTGGAATTATTGTCCACGTGGATTTCTAAAAAAAATGATTAAACAAGCCACTGAAAATAATATTTCAGTTAAAGGAGCATTTGAAAATGAATTTTATCTATTAAAGAAAATCGATGAAGTAATCATCCCATCTGATAATACACCATTTGCATCAACCTATTCAATGGATATAAATAATAAGATTATTGAGGATATTATCAAAGCACTTAATTTACAGGGACTACAAGTAGAACAATATTATCCTGAATCTGGACCAGGACAGCAGGAGATAACAATCAAATATACGGATGCTCTAAATGCATGTAATAATCAAATAGTATTTAGAGAAACAGTGAAGGCAATTGCATATAAAAATGATACTATAGCATCATTTCTTCCAAAAATATTTGCAGATAAACCCGGAAATGGATGTCATCTCCATTGTAGTATATGGAATAATGATAAAAACCTTCTATCAGATCCTCAAAGTGAATATGGAATTTCTGAAATGGGAAGACAATTTATAGCAGGTATTTTTACTCATTTACCAGCACTTATGGCTATAACTACACCCATTACTAATTCTTATAAAAGAATTAAACCCAATGCTTGGACAGGAGCCTTCCAATGTTGGGGAATTGATAATAGAGAAGCTGCACTCAGAATAGTCACAGATCATAATGAAATAATTAGAGATTTTGAATTAAAAACAGTAGATGCTTCATCAAATCCATACTTAGTATTCGGCAGCGTCATAGCCGCGGGACTTGACGGAATCAAAAAGGAAATGGAACTTCCAAAATCAATTCAAGAAGATCCAGCTACAATTACAGTAGAAAATCTAAAGAAATATAAAATTAATCGATTACCTACAGAATTAGACAATGCGATTATAGAACTGCAAAAAGATGAAGTACTTTTAACTGCAATGGGTACTGAATTATCAAAGGCTTATATTGAAATTAAAAAAGCAGAATTTAAAGCATTAAGAAATTTAGAATTAGAGGAGGAAGTTCAAATATTATTAGATAAATATTAATTATTACCTTATATAATTAATTATATTTCAATAAACTAATAATCAGATAAAAAGGGGAGAGATTATAAACTATGGATTTAAATTTATATTTTCTTTATACTAACTATAATCGGCGCTATTTTACAGATCTTTTTAACTAAAACTCCAAAAACGAAAAATAGAATAATAGAGATTTTCTTTTTATGGATTTTTTTAATACTTATTGGATTTGGTTCAATATGGGCGTTTATTGGTCATGTTTTCTCTGCAAATATGGTTGCTGCAAGCATTGGATGGCCGGCAGGAAGTCCATTCCAATTTGAAGTGGGTATAGCTAATTTATCCTTTGGAATCTTAGGAATCCTATGTCTGAAGTTTATGGATAACTTCTGGACAGCCACAGTAATAGCAGTAAAACAATTACCAAACCTTAAAATGCATCAATAGGCTTTATTGAGTTATTAAATTTTACTAGACAGTTGGGAGAATAATAGTTTTATGAGTTTCTATGATTTACCTAAAGAAGAACGGGAAGTACTTGTAACAAAGATGGAAACAGACATTACACGAAACCTGGAAAATGAGGAATATGGGAATATTTATAAATATAGCTCTGATTCTGACACTTATATCTGGAAAAATGCTTATCTAGCTCTATACAGAATTTACCAGAATCATGAGGATTTAAGGGATGTAATCCTCCATTTACTTGATGAAATGATCAAGATGGAAAATGCGAGGATAAGACAAACAGCAGTTTATGCTTTGGGTGAATTAGGAAAGATTGATGCAGATAGAATATTAAATATTTTCAAAAAAGCATTGGAAGATGAAAATAGTTCAGTAAGAAATGCAGTGATTGGTTCGCTAAAGCAAATGGGTCTTAAAAATCCAGAGCCAACCTTGAAGTTCGTCCAGAAAAATTTACACCATTCTAACCCTGAAGTTCGAAGAGAAATGGTTCACGGTATAGAACTTAGAGGAAGAACCCATCCAAAAGAAGTCATCCCCTTTTTAGAAGAACTGCAGAATGAAGAGAATAAAAGAGTTAGAAAAACCATTATACACGTTTTAGGGCAGATAAGTTATAAAAAAGGCTGCCTCGATAAAGTAATTACAGCTTTAAAAAATTGGGAGAACCAAAAAATTGTAGATGAAACATTAAAAGAGATTATAGAAGTTCATAAAAGATATAAATTCGCCTCTAAATCACCCCAAGAAGCTGAAGATTACATTAACGCTAATTTTTGACTCTTCAGCAAGTAAATTTCTCTTTTTACAATTTTACCTGAAACCATTAATTTGCTGATGGATGACCTTCATGATTGATGAATATTCATTACTATTATTTTATCTAGAAATTCCAAAATATTAAAAAACAATTA
>JACWMK010000089.1 GCA_015661405.1 Methanobacterium sp. | reverse complement strand
AGAATATTTTAGTGAGCTTGAAAAAAGAGATATTGAATTCTATAATCCATCCAAAGAAATGGATTTAAAAGAGAAAATTGAGAGCTATCCAATTTCATATTAGTATGTATGACTCCATTCAATTTAAATTACGTTACCAAATTTTCTTTTAAAATAATAATATGAATTCAAATGAAAATATTTAAAAATTTTCATTTTAAGATTTTTTTGATAATCTGATTCAAATAGGTCTTCGATATAGTTCATATTACCATATCTTTCACAATAATATATATGTAGATTTAATATAGTTAATGTGAATATAAATTTATAATACATATAGCCCAATTGATGTTTTAATGACTGTCTCTCTGTATTTGGTGAAATTATTGTTCATAATTCTGTTATCACTATCTGAATTATAATGTATTAATTCTGTTTCGTTATAGCCTTATATAACGCAGTATAATTTAAACAGTAAAAAAAAATATTTAAAATCAATTACAACGTTACATTCTTTAGTTTGTTAATAAGATTATATCTTATCCTTTTAAGTAATTTATTAGATATAGAGAAATTTATATTAATAACAATAAATTTATTCATAAATAAATTTGTGGGGGGATTTTTAATATGATTAAAACGGGTTTTACGCCAGATAATATTGTTTATACTCCTAAGAATATTGTTTCTTTTATTGCAGAGCTTGTGTCTTCTTGGAAGTCTGTTAAGGTTTTGGATCCTGCGGTGGGTAGTGCTAGTTTTTTTTGGAATATTAATGAAAGATCTAAACTGGAGCCTAGTTTTACTGGGATAGATATAGGTCCAGATATTATTGGTATGGCTGAAGATAATTTGGAAAGATTTGATTTTGAGTATAATTTAATTAATAATGATTTTTTTGAGATTAAAGATAAATTAGTTGAGAAGTTTGATTTGATTGTTTGTCAGCCTTCTTTTATTCAATTAAAAGATGTTTTAACTGTGGATGGTTATAAGTTTTTGAATAATGAATTTGCTTATTTGTTTGCTTCATTGGATTTGTTAGCAGAGGATGGATATTTAGTTTTTATTCTTCCGGAGCAGAAATCTTTTTTTTATTCTGATTATCATTTACCTATGCGGGAATTTTTATTAGAAAATTATTCAGTGGAAGGTATTATTTCGTTGCCTAATGATACTTTTTATCCAGAGGCTACTCTTAAGACTTGTATTTTAGTTCTTAAAAATTGTCAGCAGAGAAGTGAGGTTTTTTTTGCTAAGTATTCCAGTGATAATGCAGATTTGATACTTGATAATTTTCAAAGTGGTAAATTTGTTAAAAACTTGTCTGAGGGTTTTTGGGTAGATGCATCTGCTTTGGCGGATCATAATGTTTCATGGACTTATGATCATTTTAAAAGTATTGAGAGACTGAAAACTAAAAAAGAGAAGTCTAAATATAAAATTAAAAAATTAAGTGATGTTGTGAGTTTTAAACATGATTTTGATGATTTTGAAGAGGTTATGTTAATTCCGAAAAATCCTTTGGAGGATGTTATTTTCAGATCTGAATTTAATGATGATGATTTGGATAATTATTTTACTTGTATTATTACTGATGAAAAAGTTTCTCCTCAGTATCTTAAGTTGTATTTAAATTCGAATGCCATGAAGAATGAAAGAAATCTTTTTAGTTATGGTACTTTTCAAAGAATTTTAAATACTTTTGGTCTTAATTCATTGCTAATTGAAATTCCTCCTTTAAAAATTCAAAATCAAATTGTAGAAACTAGTAATTTATCTGATAAGACTTATAAAAAGATTAAAACTTTATATAAAGGATTTAAGAGTGAAATATTTAATTATGATAGTTTACTTAATCTTATGAAATCTTTTGAGGAGATTGAGGATGAGGATTTGTTTTATAAGAATTTGATTTGGCCTTTTGCTACTTCTTATCATATTGCACTTAAAACTTCAGCGGATAAAAATACTCAGCTTGAGAATCATTTTAAATTATTTGAGATTATAGCAGCATTTAATTCTATTGTTTTGTTATCTGCTTTGCCGAATGATGTATTTCATGAAAAGAAGAATTATATATTTGGAGAGGAATGCTTAAATTTCCAGAAAGTTTCTTTTGGTGGTTGGATTGGTTTATATTCTCGTTTAAATCGGATTTATAGAAGTTTTGATAAGGAAACGCTTCATATTCTACCTTTTGAATCTAATTTTTATAAAAAATTAACTAATAAAAATATAATTCAAATATTGAATCCTATTATTTCTAAAAGGAATGAGAAAAGTCATGGCGGTACAATGCCTGAGATTATTGCTCAAAAAAGTATATGTGAACTTAATCGATTCACTAATCAAATTTTTGATGTATTAACTGCTTATAAATCGTTGAAACTTATTTATCCTACTAATATGGAGAAATCGAGTGGATTGTATCATATTAATACTAAGGTTCTTGAGGGAAATTCTTATGATTTTGATGAAGAGGAAATAGTTACTGAAGATGATATGGATACTAAGTTACTTTACTTGTATAATGGTACTACTGATGAGAGATTGAAACTTAAACCGGAACTTATTAAGTTATTGGAATGTCCTGAATGTGGTAATTGGTCATTGTATTTCTTTAATAGTTTAGAAGAGAGTTATGTTAAGTATGTTAGTTATCAATTTGAAGTGCATGATCATAAAGCAGCCCCTAAGTCTATGGATGAAATATTAAGAACTTAAAAAAATATTGTTTAATAATAAAAATTTAGATTAAGTTAGATTACGAGGAGATTATCTTATGAATAGTATAAATTTCAATATTAGACAGGTGGAGCTAACAGAAAAAATAAAATATTAAAATATTTAACAATGAATAGTTTTGATTTGATTGTGTTAACTGAGTTTATTTAATAATAGGCATGATGTTTTTTGCCTAATTTGGATATATGATTTAGTTAATGTTAAATAAGAATTGATCTATTCGTTTGTTGGGGAGGATTGAATTAATATGGATAAGGTTGTTTCGAGGAATGGTGTGCCTATCCGATTGACTGATGAAAGATGGTTTCATATCACTGAGGGCCATCCGGAGATGGCTGGTTATTATTTTGAGGTTCTTGAGGCTGTGGGGGAGCCTGAGGCGATATATGCAGGTAATGATGATGAATGTATAGCCGTAAGAAATTTAAAGGATGAAAAATACATTATTGTTATATATAAAGTGTTTGATGATGATGGGTTTGTGATCACTGCATTTTTAACGAAGCGTATAAAACAAATGGAGAAGAGGCGAAGGATATGGGGAACTCTGCAGTAAAAAAAGTATTAGATATTGTTCCAGAATTATTGGAGATGCCATACTCGAGGATTTGGTCGGATTACGATAAAGAGGCTGATGTATTATATATTAATTTCAAGAAACCTAGTCATGCTGATGATTCAGAGATTATGGATGATGATGTAATAATTAGATACGAAAAAGGAAACATTATCGGTATTACTATCATTAATGCCAGCAAAAGAAGTATCTTAAACTAATTTTTTTTTAAATTACTCATTTTTTTTTAAAGAACTTATTTTAATTATATCTATATAATAACCATAAAATAAATCATATTTTTTCAGATTATTAAGAATCTATTTTTTTTTATTAAATAATCTTAAAATCTCATAAATTCTATGCATTATAACCTTATATAACACAGTAGAATCTCAATTAGGAAAAAAATATTTAAATTTGTTAAGTAATGGAAAATTTATTAGATGAATAGATTAATTAAATTTTTTAAAAACAATTGTTTAGAATAGTTTAATGAATTATAAATTTGTTATATTTGTTAATTATTCATTGATCGTATCTTAAATAACTTAAGTCCTTTTTTTCAAACCCAAATTTTGCTGATTTTGTATTTAACTTTTTTTTCTTGGAATAAAGTAGTGATGGCATCGACATATGCTGTATCGATGAGGAAAGTTGCTCTTCCCATCTTTTTGCCATGTTCTTGTACTATCCCTTTTCCTTCGCTTAAGTATCTTTTTCCTTTGTGAACTGATTTTACTTGGTAACCGTATAGTTTTCTTTTGATGAACATTTTATCTTTTGGTGGTATATCTACGAAGGTGTAGGAGATGAATGCTGCGGGTTTGAGAATTTGTTTTTGGCCTAGTATTAATTCTGGATTAGCATATAGTACGATTCCGTCTTTAGCAACTTCCCATAGGAATTCGGAATCTATGTTTTCATTTTTATTCATGAATACGAAAGAAAATGGGTTTTTCATATCATAGTTTTTTTCTATTTCACCTGCTATTTGATGTACTAGATTTCCTTCTTCTCCTAGTTCGGGATCGTGTTCAGTATCAAAGATTAATAAAATGTCAATGTCGCTTTTTTTATGCATTTCTTCTCGAGCTGCAGATCCGAATAATATGGCTTCTTTTAAGGTTTCTATTTCGCCAAGTTTTTGTGCTAATTCAAATGCAGATGTTTTAATATTCATCTTTCCAACCTTCGATTCTATTCAGAATTTTTAGAACTTCTTTTATGGTATTACCATTTCCTTTTCCACCATACCATCTTCCATGTCTGATTGTTTCCATTTTAGAGAATAAGTCAGCTATTTCATCTTCATCTCTTTCACGGAGGAATCTAATTAGACCGGTGTGGATGTCTTGGTGTGTTCCGAACTTTTTTTCGGATGCATATGCGATGTAATGAAGAGTGCAACCATATACTAGTTCAACTATTGCGCTAGTGTTTATATCATTTTTTTCAAGAGAATTTATGCTTGATTTGATTTCTTTTGCTCTTTTTAGATGTTTTTCCATTTTCATTACAGATCACTCTGTTATGTAAGTATAGAAATTCTCATTAATATAGTTTTATGTATGTATATAACATAAATCTAAGTTATGTGGGTACAGAATTATTATTCAGATGAATTTTCTGTATCCAAGTAACATATTAATAATTCTAATTTATCAAATTCTGTTATATGAGAATAGAAATAAATAAAAAGAATATTTTCTGTTATGATATAACATAGGAACAATTTATTTATCCAGGTAATACCCAATTAAAATTAACATTATGGGTTAGAAGAAATTTGTAATGTAATGTTTAATATAATTATTAGAATAAATCAGATTTACATTCCTACATATTTAAAAAGTTTGAGTTTTAAGTTTATGAAAAGGTATAAAGTAGCTGTGGTAATAGAAAAAGATGAAGATGGATATTTTGCGTTTTCTCCGGAACTACAAGGTTGTTATACTCAGGGAGATAATTATGTAGAAGTTCTTGAGTATATTAAAGATGTAATTCGTCTCCATTTAGAAGATAGAATAGAAGGCAATGAAGATATTGTTAAAATTGAATCTATCAGTTTAACTTCTCTGGAAGTAAAAAGGTATGAGTGAGAAAATTCCCCGAGTATCTGCTGATAAAGTTTATTAAAGTTTTAGAACATGCAGGATTTGTTAAGACGTCAGAGCGGAAGTCATAAGATCTATAAAAATAAAGATGGGGTAAGGATTACGGTACATTATCACACTGGGAAAAACACTTCATCCAAAAATTCTTAAAATATTCTTCGTGATTTGAATTTAACTGTTGAAGAATTCAGAGAATTCATTAATAGATAAATAATATTTAAACTTTATATTTCATTTAATTCAAGCGTACGATTCTTTTTCTTGTAGATTTTTGTTTCCTCTATTTCATCTTCTTCCGGCTGTACTATTCCAATTAACTTTCTATTATATCTTCAATTTTTTTTTAATATTAATTTTATTTCTGATATTTATTTATTTTATTTCACTCATCCTAACTTGGATTTAGAAAGAAATATTTTATTTAGATGGTAATTTGAGAATAAATGAACAGTTTTACAATTTTTATGATTCACTATTTTTTAGCAACTTCTGAAAAGGAGGAGGGTATTTCCTCTTTATATGATTTAGATAAACGTGTTGAGAATAATGTTAACAAGATTGTATTATTAAGGAAGTTTTTAATTTTTTTAATGTTTAAGGATTTTTTGTTTAAATAGTTCTTTTTCTCTTTCTCCACTTTACATTTTTTTTATTATATGTGGTATTTTATTATGAATATTATATTGCATAAGGATTAGTATTATTTCAGTAAGAGAAGGGGGGTGTTAATTTTTATTGATATTACTTCTCATGTGCTCTCTTTCATTTATTTTATATGGTTTGTTA
Organism: Methanobacterium sp.; assembly: GCA_015661405.1. GTDB lineage: Archaea > Methanobacteriota > Methanobacteria > Methanobacteriales > Methanobacteriaceae > Methanobacterium_A. The sequence goes on along the minus strand of JACWMK010000089.1, from coordinate 36 downwards.
TTTTTACTATTCTTTGAGGATAGTTATTCAGTTTAT
>JACWMK010000028.1 GCA_015661405.1 Methanobacterium sp. | reverse complement strand
CCTAGATATACTAAATCTAATAGCATTCATTCCCCTCTTTATCGGAATTTACCTAAAATTGATACCACTATTTGCAGCTAGTCTAATAATATTCTACTTCTACAGTAAATACTACTTAAACAAAACGAATACAATAGATAACAAAGAACTAAGAATGATAGGTAATACACTAGCCGATGCAGAATTCATAGCATGGTGGCCCATAGTACTACTAATCGGACAATTGATCTTTATTTAAAAATACATACAATTGAGTAATTCTCTACAATAAATGAGAACCACACATCCCTCGCGACTATAGATGCATGAATATGCAACAGAACAAAATGCATTCATATTCAGTTCTCACCTACCTGAAAGCTCAACCAGACGGGTAACACGCGAGCATAGAAAAGTTTGATTCATTTTCATGACTTTTAATTAAAATTATTTCTAATGTTTAATCTTAATTTTTATTCATCCTAATTATCATTAGGGATTGCATAAAAACCATCAGTATAAGCATATATAGGTTTAAAACCGCGTGTTTAGGCTCTTACATGTTTTTTTCAAAAATTTTCTTCCCCATAGGTAATCGCCTCTGAATCCCTATTACAATACTATCTAAAATGAGATGTAGTTATAAAGTCCTACGTGGTGCTGGGCTAAACTTCGTTATTCGTCGATATAACGCATAAATAAGTATTTAAGCGTTTTTATTGATATTTGCATATAAATATTGGAAAATTTAAGGGAAAGTTATTTCTTTTTATGAAGTGTAGTTAATTAATGGTGATTATATAATGCTTGAATTTGTTTTTAGTAGTATTGTTAATGAAGATTTAAATAAAATAAAATTATTTACTTGTTTTGCGGATAAGGATTTAACAAACCCTATTGTAATAGAGAATTTAAAACCGGAAATAGATGAATATATTTCAGATATTAATGAAAATAACTCGTATGAAGTGAGTTATGAAGCACTTTTTCCTCCAAAATCAGAATATTTTATTATAGAATTTATGAAAACCACGGATTTAGTAGATGTTATTTCTAGTGCTAAAAATGATCAAAGTGACTTTTTTGAATATGCTAAAGGTGAATTTCAAAGACAAATTAATGATAAATTAAATATGATCATGAAATAATTCATTAATGTATTATATTCAGATCGTGATACTATTATTCGGAACTAAATTATCTCCCAAAATTAAAGAAATGACTATTTTTTGAACATAATGGGCAACATGATGTTACAAATTTACATTATGTTTGCTAAATTTTTATAAGGATGGGGGCAATAAAAAACGAGTTTTAATCAGTTATTTATCCTTGATTTATTTTAGATCTTCAAAGTCCGGAATCATTTAGACTTGTGTACCTGATTCATTTACTAAATAAAATTTGGAATGATTAGAGAAATTAAAAAAGTAATAAAAATTATAATCCAATTTTAAACGATAGTTGACGGGCATCTTTTACTGGTAATTCGTATAGGTTATGTCCTTCTTGACTATTAAGGTCTTCTAGAAATGATCTAATTGAAGGTTCTATCCCTTTGCTTCAATTACCCATAATCCTTGTTTCCTCCTGGATATTAGTTTTAGGCCCTTTATTGGTTAATTATATTTTGATAACAGTTTATAAAATTTTTGAAAATAAGAATCTAGGAGCATCGTAAAGTCGTTAGAGTTCGTTTTTAAGCGGCTTATTTGAAGGTCTAGACATGTATAGATCATTAATGGCTTAAAAAAAAATAATATATGTTTTAATATATGTTAGGGTATTAGCTTTGTATAATGTACGTTATAATTGCTCTATAGGATTTAACTGCTTATTTAAATAGTTTGTATTCCCTAATCAATTTATTATTATGACATTATTATGTAATACTGAATATCAATATATTTCGTCTAATAATAAAAATAAGTTTTTTTAAATATAGGGTTCTAGATTTTTAGAATTGGGATTCTACATAAAAAATAATTCATATAATGAAATCAAGTAATGGGAAATGTAGAAAATACTTGAACTTGGGTCTGTTTTTAGAACGTAAAAAATAATTAGAGTGAGTTAAATAATTATAAATTGAATTTTAAAAAATTTTTAGTTTCATTTTCAAATAATATAACAAATAAAGTTTGAAAGGAGGATTATAAAAATGAAATATTGGATTACAGAAGTGTGTCATGGGGAAAAGCATATTGAAAAGGTTAAAATTTTTAAAAGCTCGGGTAAACCTGAAATATGGACTAAAGGTGAGGTTGTAGAAAGTATCAAGAATGGAAATGAGATTTATACTATGATCAAAGTCAAGGGTGAATGGAAATTAGGCGCTAAAGTGAAAACATTCCAACGTAATGAAATGGATTATATCCATACAGTTCGAGATGAAGTAGCGCAAGATAATTTGGGCAAACTTACTAAGTTTTCTTGTCGATATTAGAAACAATTAGAGATCAATTGTCATAATATATTTATTCATTTTTTTTAAATTCCTGATCTTATTAAAAACTTTATTTATTAACTTCATTTTTAAATCTTTATCATTACCAAAATATGGTTATTTTGGATTATGAGGGTAATGATCAACCTAGAACAATCTAATATGTAAATTAAAATATTAATATAATCCACCATTTAAAAGTAGTCAAATATAGATAAATAGAAAATTTAATACTGTATAAAACGAGTTAATAAAATAGGGTTAAGTTTATTAGATTTAATTCGTTTATTTCTGTTTGTTTAATATTATTTTGTAAATTATTGTTTTTTTCATGGTTAGTATAATTCATAGTTAATTATATATTCAGGTTAATAAGGGAGTATTAGGTTAGTTACAATCCAATTAGGACATTAATTTATGAATAACCATTAAAGAACAGGTTTTAGGTTTGGATAAATTTTAATTCGAATAATATGGGGGTTTTAAAAAAAATGGTTAATGAAAATAAATTTGAGGGCGAGGATTGTCTAGCATATACAAATGATTGCAGACGACTTAAGAGGGAATTGCTTCCTATAGATGATAAGTGGAGTAATTTAACTGAGTTTAATGTGGATGAAGCTAAGAGGTTGCTTGGTAAAATTCGTGCATGTATTGAAATTGACTCGAAATTACAAGATAAATATGAAAATTGTATAAGTTTCCTCTTATTAGTCTTAACTTATGTTTGTGAACTTGAATTTGAAGATTTAAATGATATTAGTCTTTGTAAGAAAATTGTAACTTTTAATAGTAGGTTTTATCCTAATCCTGATAAATATGTTGTTGCTAATCCTGAAGACAGGGCTATGGCTGAATCTTTACTGGAATCTGCTATTTTAACTCTTAGAAGATACCCTGAGAAACCTATTACACTTTCTATGGGTGCGGAGAATCTTAAACGACTTATTATGCATTCGTATAGTGATCCAACTAATATTCCCTCATTTGTTAAGGAATTCAAACGTCCTAGATTTCTTAAAGGTTATAGATGAACTAAATGTTTTTTTACGGCTATTTAATCAATGAAATGTTTTAATATTCCATCGCTCATCGTCATGTTTTACATAAATGTTTTTTTATCTATATTCATCAAATTATTCTTTGATGGTCCCTAACAACGGATTCTACAGTGAATAGATATATCCTTAGCATTTGAGTGATAATTGGATTTTTTTTATTCATTATAAAATTTTAAATTTTTCCAGTCCATGTCAAAGACACTTGAAAAGTAGGAAGCTAATGAATTGTTGGAGATGAAGATAGCAAACACATTATCTATATCTGGGACTTCATCTTGTACTCGGGATATCATAAGGAGAGTTTCCCGGTCATCAACTAGTATAGCTTTTATGAAATAAGGGTGTCCTATTTTTATATCGTTAATTGATTCTGATAAATTTTTTATTATGTTGAATTGTTTATCTTTTAGTTTTATTGACGGTGTGGTTATGATGCGGACGCTGACTCCGCGATCTTTGGCTTTTATTATTTGATCTTTAATAATATCTAATTCATCGGGAAAGTAAAGACTGCCCATCATCATTATCCTTTTTTTAGCGCTGGACATTATTTCTGCTGTTAGTTGGATTAGTGTATCTAAACAGTGTATAATTCTAACCTTGGGGATTTCATTTTCTAAAACATGGTCATAGGTCATGGATAATTCGGAGGATACTCTATCTATATCCGTATTCATTAGTGATTTATGTTCTTCAATAACTTCCCCGGGATATTTGGGTGTTATTATGGTTGGTCTGCCTTTTTCGATGGTTATCCAGTTGTTTGCGGCTAGTTTTTTTAATACTCCATAAATTTTTGTACGGGGAACTCCGGATTCCTCTGAGATTGTGGTTGGATTGGTTACTCCAGTTGACATAAGCGCTACATAAACTTTAGCTTCGTAGTAAGTTAATCCAAGTTTTTGTAATGTTTGTATAGTTAGTTGATCTTGAATCATGATTTACTAAATGTTTCTTATACCCTTATATAAGTTACAAAAAATTTAACTTTTCTAAGTATATACTTTAATATAATATTAGATGAATTTAATGGAGATAAGATAAGATGAGTAAATATAAGGAAAATATGGGTCCTAGGGATGTTTTAACATCTAATAATGCTGCGTTACTACTTATTGATCATCAGGTGGGGCTGATGCAATTGGTACGTGACATTTCTCCTGAACAATTTAGAAACAATATTTTAGGATTGGCTAAAACCGCTAAATTATTTGAGTTACCGGTAATATTAACGACTAGTCGGGATTGGGGTCCTAATGGTCCTATGTTGCCTGAACTTAGAAAATTATTCCCGGATATTAGTGTGATTAGACGTACGGGTGTAATTAATGCTTGGCGTTGGCCGGAATTTCGTGAAGCTGTTGATTCTTTAGATAGGAAGAAGTTGATTATAGCTGGTTTAACTGATTCAACTTGCTTGCAATTTCCTGCTCTTGATGCTGTCCTTGAAGGATTTGAAGTCCATGGGGTCATTGATGCTAGTGGGGCGGTGAGTAAAGAGGAACGTGAAGCTACGGTATCGGTTTTGAGTCAGGCGGGTGTGAAAGTACGTAATTGGTGGTCAGTTGCTGCTGAATTGCAGGCTGATTGGCGTAGTGATGAAGATAAAGGATGGCCTATGGCCATGATATTCCGGGAACATCTACCTAGCTGGGGATATTTACTAGACACTTCCTCTGCATATGAAGTTGGCGAGATGATACCGCCTCCATAAAAATATTAAGAGCTTGAATACCTAAAAATATCGAGAATATTTAGAAAATATTTCCTTTTTTTTTAATGCATTATAATAATATTTATCAACATTTTTAGAGTTTTTTTTTAACTGAAAAATAATCATAAATATTTGGAAATAGTATGAATAAAAATTTATTACCACCGATTTTCATCTCTCATGGGGCTCCTACTTTGCCTCTAGAAGAAATACCTGCTCGTGAATTCTTAATGAAGTTGGGTTCACATTATCGAAATATTAAAGCAGTACTCTGTATATCTGCGCACTGGCAAACAGTTATTCCTACAGTTAACTCCGTAGAGGAACCTGAAACAATCCATGATTTTTATGGATTTCCTGAAGAACTTTATCAAATCGAATATCCTGCTAAAGGAGATCCAGAACTGGCAAATGATGTAGCTGGTTTAATTAAAGATAGTGGATTGTCTTGTGATATTAACCATGAGCGAGGATTGGATCATGGTGCATGGGTGCCTATGATGTTAATGTTCCCTAATGCTGATATTCCTATTGTACAGCTTTCTATTCAAAGCCATCTGGACCCGAATCAGCATATGAAATTGGGTAGAGCTATAGAAGAGTTGCGTATTCATAATGTTTTGATTATAGGGAGTGGTGGTGCAGTTCACCCATTAGGATATCCGGGATTCCATTTTGGAGGCGAAACTGATCAATGGGCAATTGAATTTGATGATTGGTTAACTGATGCTGTTATACGTGGTGATGAGAAACTTTTAATTAATTACAGAAATCTTGCTCCTTACCCTGAACGAGCTCATCCTTACCCGGATCATTACATGCCCTTAGTTGCAACTTATGGTGCTGCAGGGGATGGAGCTAAAGGTAAAGTAATTCATCATAGTTGGTATGCTGGTGACCTGGGAATGGCTGCTTATCAATTTCAAGATTATTCTGTAACAGATTAAGTTTATGTCACTTATACCCTTGCATAAGTTACAAAACTTTTATTGCAATCAATCAACTTAAATTATATTATAACAACGAGGTGATTTTAGGTGACTGTAGAAGAGAATATGCGATTAATGAAAACATTGGATGATGCCTGGAATTCTCAAGATTGGGATACTTTCAATGAAAGGCATAATGAAGAAGTTACTGTGTACTGGCCAGGCCAGCCTGAACCAACTAAAGGTGGTCATGCACATCATATGGAATCTGTGGAATTCTTCAAGACATTTCCAGATAATCATGTTGGAAACGATCCTTATAGGGTTCTATTCGGTCAGGAGGACTGGACTTGTTCAGTGGCTATATTCACCGGCACTATGAAAGGACCAATGAAAACTGCAGATGGTGAAATACCACCAACTAACAAAAAATTTAAAGTTAAATTCTGCACTGTAGCCCATTGGAAAGATGGTAAAATTATTGAAGAGAATCTTTTTTATGATCAAATGGGATTGATGAAACAAATCGGTCTAATGTAAAAAATATTCATAAAGGGGAAGAACAGTTTTGACGGAGAATTACAAAAAAATCATTAAAATAGTCAAGAACGGTCCATTTCTAGTTTATGGTGGAATTCCACTGGTTAAACTGATAATCAGTTCAAATGATTCAAATTATCCTTATGAATGGATTGAAAAACAGGTTTATCCTCAGCTGGAAGAATATGCTCTTTGTAGATGCGGAAAATCCGAAAACAAACCATTTTGTGACGGTAATCATGAGAAATTCGACTTTGAAGGTATGGAAACTGCCAGTCGAGAATCTTATCTTAGTGGTGCGAAGGAGATTAATGGACCGGAATTAAAATTAACTGATAATCGGGATTTATGCAATCACGCTGGTTTCTGTAATCGTGCAGGAGGAATTGATTATCTTGTACTGCATTCAGATGATCCAAAGGCGAAAAAAATTGCTATTCAAATTGCGGGTAACTGTAACTCTGGAAGATTAGTGGTCTGGGATAAAAAAACTGGAAAATCAATCGAGCCAGACTTTGAAACATCCATAGCAGTTACTGAGGAACCTGATAAAGGAGTAAGCGGTCCGCTATGGGTTCGAGGAGCTATACCCATCGAATCTTCTAATGGAGACACTTATGAAGTTCGAAACAGGGTCACATTATGTCGTTGTGGTGAATCATCTAATAAACCCTTCTGCGACGGAACCCATATAATGATTGGTTTTAATGATGGTGATGAATCCATTTTAAAAGAATGACTGTAAAAATAAGTTTTTACACTTTTTTTGAGTTTTCATTCTGAATTTTTTTTTTATTGGATTATAAGGAGTGATTTTTAAAATGGAGAAGGCGTGTAACATTTCAGATATTCCCTCGGGTACTATGAAAGGATTCACTGTTAATGATAATTATATTTTGGTTGCTAATGTTGATGGAAATTTTTACGCTGTAGATGCAGTTTGTACTCATATGAGTGGTTTCATACCCGTGGGAAAATTGGAGAAAAAATTTATTATTAGTTGTCCTACACACGGTGCTCAGTATGACGTTAAAACTGGAAAACTTATTAAAGACGTTGATGAAGAGATAAAAGAAGCAACTGGAAGCGGTGCAAGTGATCTGCAGATTTATGAAGTATCAATCAAAGACGACTCAATTTTCATTGATCTTTAAAAAGATGCATTTATTATGAAATTATTTCCGAATTTATATTTAGGCTTGAATAATGAAAATACAGCTACAGTAAACATCTCTCCCAAACATTTGAGTTAAATTTTCTTGTGCTGGATATTATTATTCTTGTATTGGTTTTTCGTTTTCATCAATGACTTTCTGTACTAATGCTGAATCTACATAGGCACGTACTTCAATAATTATTTCTTTTTCAAATTTAACTATCCAACAGTAAGTATTATTGAAGGGCATTCCATTTAAAGCAGTTGAAAGGGATATCATTTCCACAACAGCATAATCTTCTTGAACTATGATATTATTAACCTTTAAAATAATTTCTCCTTTTAGTAACTTATTCAATCGTATAAATGTTTTATATACAAATTCTTGTTTGTTTTTATAGACTCCCGCCAATGGGTGAGTTCCCATTACTGTCCAATTAACATTATCTGCTACTTTTTCGAAGAATTTCTCATTTTCACCTATTTGAAGGTAATTAAATAGATCTTCAACATATTCTTGAGAAACAGTCATTAGTCACCACTCCTTCTATTTAAACAGAGAATTTTATAGTCTTGAATCTTCATCCTACAAACCAATTTTAACTCACACTATTTAATTAATATATATTGAAATTGTTAAAAAAATTTTTGGATAAATTAATTTAGAGATAAGTTAATTTAAATTTGGTAAACATAAATCTTAATGATATATTTAATTAGATTATTCTTCAGAGCTATTTAGTACATAATGCGTACTTCGACCTTTTCCTTTAATTTCTACAACTTCAAGTTTCAATAACTTTTGTAATTCATCAAAGGCAGTTGAATGGGATAAACCAAACATTTCTTGGACATCCCGGTTAGCAATTTTTCCTTTTTCAATTATTTTTTCCACTATTTTCATTTGTCTCTCATTTAATGGAATTTTTCTTTTCTTTTCAAGGAATTTAACATCTTCACTTAATCCAAGGACTTTATCCATAACTGATTTTATACTAACGGCAACACCGTTTGTAAAATATTCAAGCCATAGAGTAATATCTAGTAAATCAGGATTAACTGTTTTTAATGCATCATAGTAACGTGATATATCTATATTATAATACTCATCTAAAGCAAGGAATCTTTTTAAATCATAACTCCTTTTATAAAGCACGGTCATAGCCATAATCCGTGCAGTTCTACCATTTCCATCAATAAAAGGATGAATTCTAAAAAGCTCATAATGAGTTAATCCCGAGACAATGATTGGATTTAAATTTTCTGTTTCGGGAGAATTAATCCACTCCAGAAGGCTTTCAATTAATTCAGGGACTTTGGAAGTTTCTGGTGGTCTGAATATAACTTCACGAGTATCTGGATGGCTAACCACTACTTCGTGATTTCTGAATACACCTCCATCTTCATTATCCTCTAATACGTCTTTGGTTATAATTTTATGAACTTCTAAAAGATCTTCAAATGTAAAAGGATCCTTTGAAGCAAAATCAGGAAGTTTCTCAAGCAATTCAAAGTAGTTGAGCACTTCTTGACGATCTTCTATTTTAACCTTTACCTCGTGACCCCCAGCTAAAGCTGTAACATCTTCAAAAGTAAGAGAATTACCTTCTATGGCAGTTGAAGAGTGTGCGTTAGTTAAAATAGCTGCTTTTTTTAAGGATAATTCCCAATTAGGAATAAGGGGTGTTTTAATGATAATAGTCTTTGCTTCAGCAATAAAAGTTAGATTATTAACAATGTTATCAGTGTAATGAAAAATTGGTTTAAACATAAGTATAACACATTCTAAATCGTTTTTATATTAAAGTTCCTCATAAATCATTCAGATAAATATGATTTTAAATTGTTATTATTTAACTAAAATGTCTCCGTATTCCATGACATTTTAATTTGATACATTAAAGAAGTAGTTCTAAATTAATATTGTATTAATAAAGATAATAAATTTATAAGAAAAAAATTTTTTGGAGGTATTTTTTAGAATGTTTCCTCATAGAGTTAAAATTATTCGTAATTATAAATCTAAGGATGAGAAAATCTTAATGGATGTTCCTGCGGATATTCAGCCGGAAAAATCTTATTTTGATAATAAGGTGGATATTAAAAAAGGAGATTATGTTTTTGTCCCTGATTTAGATGAACCATTAATCGTGGCAAAAGTGGAGGTTCGTCCTAGGGCAAGAGGCATGTATATTAAAGAAACTAAACTTATCAGTGAGTCGGAATTTTTTGGAAAGTTGGATAAACGTAAAATAGTTCCTCAGGATTTCCAGAATATTAGTAGAGTTATAGAATTAAATAATATTAGTGGTGCTGTTTATTTGAAAGCTTTAGAGAGAAGTATAGAGAATTCCGATGATATACCTTTAAAACAAAAGAATTCTTTAATAATGAAGGTTAGAGAACTTGAAAATGATCCTTATATTAAAGATTTAAGCATTAAACTTTCTTTATCTGAGAAAAAATTAAAAAATTTTAATTTATCAATCTCATATTAAAAAAAACCTAAATAATAAATTTCATATTCAACTTTTATAATTGAATTAAAAAGAGCTTGAGTCTGAAGTGAACCTAAACTTAAAAGTTTTATCTATAAAAATTTAATTTTTATGATAACTATTTGAGTTTTTTAAAGAATATTTTTATTAACTATTGATGGGTGAATTTATATTATGGATCCTATTTTTTATTATATTCTAACTTTAATTACGTTATCATCTTCTTTTTGGTTTTGTTATTTACTTTACAGGTTCAGATCACGCATAATAGTTCCTAAAAGTGATGATATTAGTTTACATTATTCTCCAATTCTAGCTAATGCTATTGATGGCTCTACATGGTCGAAGAGGGTGGGGTATGTGGATATTGATGGTTTTATTGCGACTATATTTGATTTGGTGAGTAGAGAGTATTTGAAAGTTCATTATAGTGGTGATGAAATAATTGGATTGGAAATTGTGGGTCGTAAATTGAATCTTGAACCTTTTGAGGTTTATATTCTACATTACTTTAAAAGTATTAGTAAACATGATAATTTAGTTAAAATTCAAAGTTTTGATATGACGACTGATAAGTCTCATGCTGACCCTAATTTTATTCAAGATTTAATTAAAATAATCAGATCTGAACGGATAAAAGAAAGAACTTTTAAAACGTCTCAGAACATGTTTTATCACTGGAAGGAGCATGTCTTCAATGAGTACTATACCAGTGGTGATAAGTTATTTATAATTGAAAATAGTAGAATTAATCGTTATTTAGGTGTTACTTGTTTATTAGTGGCGGGAATAATATTTATACTGGCAACAAATGATTCTTCTTCTTTAACTATTTATCCTTTCTATTCTTCAATTTTTTTAGGAGTGGTATCACTTCTATTTTTAATATTATACCCTCATATCAGCATTAAATGGACTCCTAAAGGTAAGCAGTATTTTTTGGAATTGATGAAATTCAAAAAATATATTAAGAAACCTATTTCAGTTAAAAAGAATCCTCCAATATCATCTGCGGAGATTAACAGACTTTTAACTTATGGTATCGCCTTGGGTGTTCCTGAGGAAGCATTTGAATCTTTAAGTTTACTAGAAAATGTTGACCTTGAAAATAATAGTACATACTTGTTTTATCAATACGGTGGGTATGACTTATTAAAATGTATATTTATCTATAGTACTTATGAATTTGAAGGGGAAGATCCTAGAACATTCACTAAATTATTAGATGATATGGGAATAACATGAAATGAAATTCATTTAATGGAAATATAAATAAATTAAAGGAGTTATAATAATATTTAAATAAATTAATGTGAGGGGGGTGAATGTAAATGGTTATTAAATTTAATGATGATCATGAAAAAGTAGTTGCCATTGCCATAGTAGCATTGTTATTTGTTTCAGTGGCAGCTATTATATTTGCTTATTTAGCTGGTCTTGGTGGTGTTAATGCTTCCGCATTAATTACATTGGCAGGTGCAGCGGTTGGTGGAATCGCGGGATTTATTACTCATAAGGCAACTACCAGAACAAATGGATCTAATGGTCCTAATTTGAATTCCCCTATCGTTCCAGTTATTAATGTTGGAGAGGAAGTGAAAATTGCTTTACAGGGTAGTAGTCCTAATAGTTTTAAATTAACTTATATGATGGAAATGCAACCTAAACCTGTTAATCCTGCTGAAATTGATCTTGATACTGGAGCTTTTAGTTGGTTGCCTGATGTTAAAGAGGTAAATACTCTGTTTAATGTGACTTTTGTGGTTGCTGATGACCATGGGGGTAGTGATTCTAAAATTATTAATTTCAAGGTTAATCCCTAAAAAAAAAATACTCCTCTGAAACCAATTAAAAGATAAAGCACCAAAGAATCTATATATTTATCATTAATTTCTATTGAATTATTAAAATTAGTTGCAAACTATTTTAAATTACATAAACGAGGGAGAGTTATAGGAAATGAAAATTGGGATAATATATAAGTCTGTGCATCATGGGAATACTAAACGTATTGCTGAGGTGATTGTGAATTCTTTAGGTGGGGATTTGTTGGATTTAAAGGATATTAAGGCGGATGTTGTTAAGGATTATGATTTGATTGGTTTTGGTTCTGGAATTTTTTATAGTAAGCCTCATAAAGATTTGATGAAGTTTGTTGAAGGTTTGGGTAATGTTGAGGATAAAAAGGCTTTTGTTTTTTCTACAAGTGGTAGGGATAAACTTGAATTTAATAGTATGTTGAAGGAAAAGTTATCTGGTAAAGGTTTTGAGATTATTGGGGAGTTTTCTTGTAAGGGATTTGATACGTGGGGTCCTTTTAAACTTATTGGTGGTTTAAATAAAGGGAAACCTGATGAAGAGGATTTTAAAAGTGCAGAAAGGTTTGCAAATAGTTTAAAAGAAAAAATATAAGGAAATTGAATTTTTAATTAATTTTTTTATGGGGAGATGTGAATTTTGAAGACTTTGATTGCGTGTTATTCTTATTCGGGTCATACTCTTAAAGTTGCTGAGGCTCTTAAAGAAGAAATTGATGCTGATTTAACTGTGATTAAAACAGTTAAGGACAAGTGGTATTTTTTTAAGTTGTGGGATGCAATTAGAGAAAATAGTGTGCCAATTGAACCGTGTGTAACTGACTTGATTGATTTTGATGGTCTAGTGGTTTGTTGTCCGGTTTGGGGAGGTAAAGTCCCTGCTGCAGTTAATCAATATTTGTCGGAACTTAAAAATTTGAAGGGTAAATATTTTGGTGTTTTCGTGACTTCGGGTGGTGGTAAGTCTCAGAAGGCTACTGTTCAGATGCGTAGTTATTTGGATGGTGAGGGTATGCTTTTTTTAGGGCAGATGAGCTTACGGTCTAAGAATGTAGATGAAGGTAATTATGGTGAAGTGTTTGATTTTTTTGTAAAAAAATTTAATTCAATGAAGTAATTTAAATTATTTAATAGAATATCTATTTACCTGATTTTTTTTTCTTTGAAATTTTATAAATTTTTTACAGTCTTATTTCAGGAGTATTTTTTTTTAGCAAATTTTTCTTATTTCTCTTTTATTTCTTTCATTTTCGATTTTAGCGTTCGCTAGTTTATATTAAATTTTGCTTGAGGGTTTTTAATTGCATGAGGTTGTTAACAAAAACAGGTGAAGATGTTTTTGGTGTGTATTCTAAGTGTGATGGTAACTTTTACATGGTCAAATTTGAAATATTTTTGATTACAGCATACAGCCGTTATCTTAATCATTGGGGTTTAAAAAAAAACCTTTCATTTGTGGAATTTTTTTGGAAAATATTTAATTAAAAGACTAGATAATAAAGATTTATGAACTTAAAAGGCAATCAGAAAATACTTTTATTATTATTAATCGGCGTTTTCATGGGTTCTCTTGATATAGGGATTGTAGGACCTGCACTTCCTTCTATTCAAGTTTATTTTGGTGTTAATGAAAGGTTATTAAGTTGGGTTTTCACCATATACATTCTTTTTTTCATGATCGGAACACCATTAATGGCTAAACTCTCTGATATTTATGGTCGAAAATCCATCTACGTATTAGATATTCTATTATTTGCTATAGGTTCATTTATAACAATAACCTCTTTTTCTATTGATATGTTGATATTAGGTAGAGCTATTCAAGGTATTGGGGCTGGTGGAATATTCCCGGTTGCTAATGCATTTATTGGTGATATATTCCCTCCTGAGAGAAGAGGTGGGGCACTTGGAATTTTAAGCTCGATTTGGGGTGTATCCTTTGTGTTAGGGCCAATACTTGGAGGTTTACTCTTAAATCACGGGTGGCAATGGCTCTTCATAATTAATATACCGGTTGCAGTGATAGTTATAATTGCTAGTCTTTATATACTTCCTAAAACCGATAGAAATCGGATGATAAACTTTGATTGGTTGGGTATCATCACTTTAAGTGTATTAGTGTCTTCTTTAGCTTATGGTATAAATCAGATTAACACTAATAATTTCCTGGTTAGTATAACATCCTTACAGGTTTGGCCATTCTTAATTCTCGCTGCAGTATTGTTACCTGTTTTATGGAAGGTGGAGGAAGCTGCTCAGGATCCATTGATCCAAGTGGATCTTTTCAAAAGTAAAGAAGTTAAACTTATCACTAGTATTATGGTGGGTACGGGTCTTGTTCAAGCTTCCACAATATTTGTACCGGTTTTTGTAATTGTGGCTTTATCTTTTAGCATTACTAATGCTAGTTTAATGTTACTACCCATTGTTTTAACCATGGCAATTGGTGGACCGATTATAGGGAGACTTCTGGATAGATATGGTTCTCGTAATATAATGTTTACTGGAACATTTATCATGATTATAGGCTTATTTATATTGAGCATATTCTCTAAATCCTTCTATTTATTCGTAATTGGTGAAATTCTTATTGGTATTGGTATGAGTACTGCGATTGGCTCACCTCCACGTTACATTATGTTGATTGAAAGCCCACCTAAAGAAAGAGCAGCTGGTCAAGGATTAATTAATATTATAACTAGTGGTGGTCAACTTATCGGTGGAGCTTTAATTGGAGCGGTCATTGGATCTTATGCTGGAAACCTCATCGGTTACCAATTAGCTTACCTATTAATTGGATTCGTAGCAATTTTCATGACTATTCTTACTATTGGACTTAAAAGTAAGAAAGAGCAGGGTGAAACCATGGACATAGGAACTTAAAATCTAAAATAAAAAAATAAAATTGAACTAAAATTATTACTTTACATTAAAAATTTTTAATTTTTAGTCTTTAATAGTGGATTTTATTTTTAATAGATACTTTTTTACATAGAAGATATAGATTATTTCTTATGGTAACGCAAATTTTGATCTGTGGGAAATGTGGATTTCAGATAAAAGTAGAATCGAAAGATAAGAAATCGGATACTGCAATAAGTGATTATGGAAAAATTAGCACCAAAAATAATAAGCTTCTTGAATTCAACTGTTTAGCCTGTGGAACTCCTTTAAAGATAGCTAAGAAGAAACCTTCAAGAATATTATCTGATTCTAGTAGGGGTAATAGGGAGCGGTGGGAGCCTGCTGAAATGATTAATGCGAATGAGGATAAATGAATTTACTCTAATTAATTTTTTTTATATACATAATCTTTTTGTAAAAAATAATTTTTTAAATTGCCAAGGATTATCTTTTCCCTGGCAAATACATTCTAAACAGTAGACTGTCTTTTTTTAGGATAAATCTTTGATTTTTATTTTATAAGTGTAGGAGTTTTTCTGCGTTTCCGTGTGCAATTTTTTCTTTGTCAGCGGTGCTAACGGGTAGTTGATCTAGGAATGTGCGAGTTTCTTCCATGGGGACGAAGGGGTAGTCAGTTGAGAACATGATCCGGTCTGCTCCTACTTCGAGGAATAAGTCGAGGAATGTTTGAGTATAGTTTAATCCACTGAATGTGTAATTAATATTCTCACGTAAGTATTCGGCTACTGATTTTTCTAGTTTAATCACCTCTTTTGGTAAAGATCGGTCGATTCTTTGTAGCATGAATGGTAATCCTTCACCCATGTGTCCAATTATGAATTGTAATTTTGGGTATTGGTCGAATGCTCCGCTTAGTATGATCCGGAGGATATGTATAGCGGTTTCAATATGCCAACCCCAGGCATTACGTGCTAGAATAGTTGCTACTTCGGATGTAAAGTTTCCCGTGTATGAAGCTTCAATTACGGCTTGTGGGGGTAGTGTGGGGTGGAGGTAGATGGGAACTTTTAATGCTTCGGCACGCTCTAGAATGGGCCAGAAGAATTCATCATCTAAGTAGCGACCTTTACTGTGACCATTAATTATTCCACCTTTGAAATCATAATCTTTAACCACTCGTTCTAATTCATCTGCAGCGGTTTCTGGAACTGGTGTAGGTAGGGTAGCGAATCCAGCGAAACGAGTTGGATATTGTTGTATTTTATCTGCGATATAATCATTGGTTTCTTCTGCTATTTTTACTGCGATGGATGCTTCTAGTTGTTCTACTCCGGGGGAGAATAATGATAGTACTTGTACATCTATTCCTGCTTGATTCATTTCTTTGATTCTACTTTCGCCGACGTTGATTAGTTTTCCTGCTATCTGGGTTAAAAATGCGGGGGGGCTTTGGGGGTTTCCATCGGTTTTTGCTTGAGTTTTGAAGTTCTTTTCAATGTTTTCCATAAATGCTGGGGTGGCGTAGGTTTCTTCTAGTGCAATGGTTCGCATCTTTTTAATAATATCATCTCCAAGATCTTTTAAGTTAAAAAATTTTTTTAAAATTAATATTAATTATTATTTTTAGTGTTTTATGATTATGAAATTTTTGGAAAAATGATAAAAATGGGGAAATTTTTTTCCAGACTATGATATATTCCCTGTATTCCCATAAAATTAAAATCATTTGAATTGATAAAATAGTATGATAGGTTTATAAAAAAAAGATTTTAAAAATAATGTTATCCATTTTTGGATAGGTGAACCGGAATGAAAGTTTTATTGGTTAATCCTCCTTATAATTCATCGAAATATAAATTTATAGGTTTGGTTGCTCCGCCATTGGGTTTAGCTTATATAGGAGCGGTTTTGGAGACTGGTGGTGTTGAGGTTAAAATAGTTGATGCTCCAGCATTGGATATGGATTTTGATGGTATTAAACGTGAATTGGATAATTTTTCTCCGGATGTGGTTGCTGTTACGGCTGTGACACCTACTATTGGTAGTGCTTTGAAAGTTGCTGAGATTGCTAAGAGATCTTGTCCGGGGGCTTTAATAGTTTTAGGTGGTTATCATCCTACTTTCACTTACATGAAACTTTTAGATAATGATTTTATTGATGTGGTGGTTTTGGGTGAGGGTGAATATACTATGCTTGAACTTGTGCAGGCATGGGATAAGGGTGAGGATCTGAGGAAAGTTAAAGGTATTGTTTATAAAGATTTTAAAACTCCTGTGAGGAGTGTTATAGGGGATTTGGATAGTATTCCTTTCCCGGCTCGTCATTTACTTCCTATGGATGATTATAAGATTATGCATATGAAGTTACCAATTGGAACTCTTATTTCAGGTAGGGGTTGTCCTTATCATTGTTCGTTTTGCGCTTCTTCAGCTATGCATGGTCATAAATTGAGGTTAAGATCATCATCTAATGTGGTGGATGAAATGGAACATTTAATTGGGGTTCATGATGCGGAGATGCTTGCTTTTATGGATGATACTTTTACTTTGAATAAGAGGAGAGTATTTGATATTTGTGATGATATTAAGGAGAGGAGTATTGATACTTATTGGGGTTGCACTGCTCGTGTGGATACTATTTCTGATGATTTATTGAAGAATATGACGGATGCGGGTTGTATTACTCTTCTTTTAGGTGTTGAATCAGCGGATCAGCAGAGTTTAGATGTCATTAATAAAGAAGTTACTATTGATAGGATTAAGCGGACTTTTGAGCTTACTAAGAAGCATGGGGTTAGAACTATTGCTTCGGTGGTTTTGGGCATGCCCGGTGATACCCATAAGAGTATTAGTAACACTATCCGGTTTGTGAAGAGTTTGAAGCCGAATTATGCAATATTTTCATTGGCTACACCGTACCCGGGCACAGATTTTTATCTTAAATCCTTAGAGGATAATTTAATTAAAACTGATGATTGGTCGAAATTTAATCTTTTAACTCCAGTTATGGAGACAGTGGATTGTTCTTTAGAGGAACTTAAGAAACTCCAGAAAAAAGCTTTCCGAGATTTTTATGCCCGGCCACTATATTTATTACGTCAATCATGGATGGATGGACCGATAGTATTTAAGGCAGCGGTTTCCATATTGAGAGATATTTAAAAAAAAATAATTAATTAATAATTAAAAAATAAAAAAAATATGTTTTTTTTAGTCAATGAGATAAGCTTCTTCTACGGCTGCAACACCACTTCCAAGGCATACATCTAGATTGAATTCTTTTAAGGTCATTTCTAAGGCGGATATAGTGGTGATTATTTCACGGTGAGTGATATTACCCATATGTCCAATTCGGAATACATTACCTTTAAGATGATCTTGACCTCCAGCTAACTCGATTTGGTACTTATTACGCATGGTACCTCTTAATTCTTTATCAGTTACACCTTCCGGTATATTAATAGCGGTGACGGTGTTACTGGATACTTCTAATTGACTGAAGAGTTCTAATCCCAGGGCTTTTATACCATTCCTGGTGGCTAATGCTGCTAATTTATGTCTTTCTATTCTACTTTCTAATCCTTCTTCCATTACTGCAATTAATGCTTCACGTATTGCATACATTAGGCTTACGGATGGAGTGTAAGGGGTTTCTGGTGGGTTAGCTGACCCGCTTTTACGGTATCGTTTCATATCAAGGTAATAATTATAGGTTTTAGTTTTATCTACAGCTTTCCACGCGTCATCATTTAGGGTTATGGCTGACATACCGGGAGGTGCAGCTAGACATTTCTGGGATCCGGTAACGCACATATCAATATTATATCCATCTACGTAGACGTCATCACCTCCTAATGAGGAGACCGTGTCCACCACGTAGAGAGCATCATAATTTTTAACTATTTTACCCACTTCATCTATTGGATTGGTTACACCGGTTGAGGTTTCATTGTGAACTATAGTCACTGCTTTAATGTCTTCATCTTCTTCTAAGATGTATTCAACATCTTTTGGATTTACTCCATGTCCCCATTCCACTTCTAATTTAATGGGTTGTCCTCTATGGGTTTCGGTTATTTGCATAAATCTTTCACCGAATTTCCCACCGACAATATTTAAAATTTTATCATCTTTATTAATTATGTTTCCTAATGCGGCTTCCATGGCAGCGGTTCCGGAGCCGGTTAATATGTAGGATTGATTATCAGTCTGAAAGACTTCAGACATCATTTCAGTGGTTTCTGTGAGAATTTCACCAAAAACTGCGCTTCTATGATTAACTATATTATCAGACATAGCTTTTAAGACTCGGGGAGATACTCTAGTAGGTCCTGGTATCATTAGCAACGTCTCATCCATCTAAAAAACCTCCAAGTTAATTAACTTTATTTGTATTGAATATCTATCTTATCTATATGAATCTTGTTATATGGTTTTCATGGTATAAGGAAATATTAGATGAATTTGGTTTCATTAGAGATGATGATGAAAAATCAGCGTTAATGTTAAATAAAGTGTTAGAATCTTCAAATAGTTTATCACCAGCGGATATTCCTATTAAGGATATGGTTATTGTTTTTGGAGCGGGTCCATCGCTTAAAGAGAATATAAGGGATTTAAAAAATTTATGTTTATCAGATTTCACTCTTATAGCGGCGGATGGGGCGACAACTGCTCTTTTAGAGGAGGAGTTAATTCCAGATATTATAGTTACGGATTTGGATGGTAAAATGGAGGATATTATCCAAGCTAATCGGAATGGCTCCTTTTTAGTGGTTCATGCGCATGGTAATAATTCGGATAAAATAATGGAGTATGTTTCCCGGTTAAAGCGGGTTTTAGGTACTACTCAGAGCACTCCGGTGGGGAATATTTATAATTTCGGTGGTTTTACTGATGGGGACCGTGCATTATTTTTTGCAGTGGAATTGGGTGCTAAAATTATTATTTTAGCAGGAATGGATTTTGGTGGAGTGGTTACTAAGTATTCAAGGCCGGATATGGATACGGTTGAGGGTGAGGCTGATGAAATAAAAATTTTGAAGCTTAAGTATGCTAAGAGATTAGTGGAATGGTTGGCGGGTAATGAGAGTGTAGTTATTTTTAATATTTCTCATGGTGAAAAATTGATTGGAGTGGAGAATATTAGTATAGATGAATTAATGGATTTATAGGGTTTGTAAAGTTATTGATTGTTGATGTGTTTTCCATTGTTTTCGTGTCCAGTTTTCCATTTGTCTTCGTAAATGTTTGGTTTATTCTGTAGGATGTTTTCTTTTTTTTTATAGTTCTTACTAGCAAGGTTTGTCTGGTAGCAATTTTTCATTGCAACTTGTTGTTCGTATATGAATTTTATATTGAATGTTATTCTATTTTTTTTTAGTTGTAATTTCATGAAAAATAGGATATTTTAACTGATTATATCATTATTAAGATAATATTATAGATTTAAAAGTATTTCTGGGTATGTTAAACAATGCGTCATACGGGTAATGTATATAGTATAAAAGAAAAGTTTGTAAAATTTGGAGTTGAATTTGAAAAATACATTTATTTATGAAACTTTTAGGAGGGGCTTTTAGATGATGTTCAATTAAATTTAATTTATTTATTTTTTGGATGACCTGCTATTGCAGTTATGGTCTGACGGGCCTGTTTACGCCAACCAAGCAGTATAACCTATGACATTTATTTTTTTTAAAAGTTTTTTTTAGATTTAATTTATTATAAATGAAGGGGGATTTTTTTAAGTGGATGAAAAAATAGGTCATGAATTTTGTGAGATTTTGCATGTATCAAAAAAATAATTTTTACAGTTAAAAGAAAGAAATGTATATAAAAAAAAATATTTAGGAAAAGTATTACTATGGGATGTAAAAAATCAAAATAAAAAAATTCGAGAAACCGGGTATTATGAATCCGATAAACATTAAAATAACATCCCTTACTGCTTTTTCAGATCCCTTAAAGTAACCTTAACGGTACCTTAACAATTTTTATAATTTTAAAATTTCTTAAATGAAAGTATTACATTATATGACATAATTAAAGGACAAATAATTATAAAAAATAGGTTTTTTTTGAAATAAAAAAAAAATTTCTCCCAACATCCCAATAACTTTACAAGCCCTGATTTATAAAAAGTTAATTAAAATTATAAGGGTTTTTTATTCTTTCCCGCTAATTCAACTGTTTTTTTAATCCTTCGCAATCTAGTATCCTTCATTTTAGCATTGGCAATCCAGTAAAGTACCTGTTTTTTCGTTGAATCAGTGAAACCTTCAAAATTCTCATATGCTGTTTTATTTTGTTTTAATGTATTCTTTAAGTCTAATGGAATAATTAAATCTTCAATATCATCTAGAATAGTCCATGAACCATCTTTTTTAGCTGTATTGATTTTTTCTAGTCCGGCTGGTTTCATCTGGCCTTTTTTGATAAGTTTTTTGATTCTCTCTTTATTTGACTTGGACCAGGCACTGCCTGGTTTTCGGGGACTGAATACTTGCATGTAACGTTCTTCATCGAGTACTTTGGTTTTACTATCGATCCAGCCATATTTAAGGGCTTCTTCTACTGCTTCTTCATATTCAACATGAGGTTTACTAGTGTTTTTCTTATAATAAATAAGCCATACTCCGGTTGAAGAATTATAATGTTCTTTTAGCCATTGACGCCATTCTCGGCGATTTTTAGCATAAAATTTTTCAAGTTGATCCTGGGAATTTGACATTCATTTTCACTTATTATTAGTAATTAATAAAAAAATTTCTTAATTACTATTGTACTATAAATAATAAAATTAATTATAAGTATATGTAAAAGACTATTTTAGATTAGAAGTTTATTTGAAAAATAAAAGGGTTGAATATTTTTTTGATAAAGCAAATCGAAAAATTAAATAATATAGATTTAAATTGGTTTCCTGGACTGAGCGATGTATTCACTGTAAAATTTCGATATAAAGTTGTCTAGTATTATTTAAACGGGTGAGTATTTCTTGTAGTCATCCTAGAGGATCCGGGGAATCCTTTGCATTGCATATATTTTAAACGCGGAGATAGTTGAGAATTTATGGCGATTGATAATATTTTAATGCATGATGAGAGTATATTTCGGAATATACGTGTTTTTAATCCTGATTATGTGCCGGAAGAGTTTTTATTTAGGGAAACTCAGATGGATGCACTTGCACTTTGTTTGAGACCTGCTTTGAAAGGTGGTAAACCAGTTAATACTGTAGTGGTGGGTTCTTGCGCTACAGGTAAAACTACTTCTATTAAAAAAATTTTCGAGAAGGTGGGAGAGTATTCTGAGAGTATTGTATGTGTTTATGTGAATTGTCAATTGCATACTACTCGTTTTAACATATTTTCTCAGATTTATCAGAAAGTATTCGGGACTTATCCTGCTGAGACTGGTATTCCATTTTCTCGTATTTATAATAAAATTATGAAGTATCTTCATGATACTGATACAGCGTTGGTTGTGGCGTTGGATGATGTAAATTATCTATTCCATAATAAGAATGCTAATAAAGTATTTTATGATATTTTACGTGCCCATGAGGAGTTTGAAGGAGTTAGAACTGGTTTATTTGCTATTATATCAGATATTGAATTCCGGTATCTTCTAGATAAGAATGTTAATTCAGTTTTTATACCTCGGGAGATAATATTTAATCCTTATACTCGTGATGAGATGAAGAGTATATTACGGGATAGAGTTAAGGTTGGTTTTTATCCTGATGTGATATCTGATGAATTGTTAAATGAAATTATTGATAAAACTGTGTCTATTGGTGATTTACGGGTGGGAATTGATTTGTTAGGTTTGGTGGGGAATATCGCTGAAGCTAATGCCTCTAAAGTTATTACTGAGGAGCATTTGGAATCTGCCATTCATAATGCGAATTCGATTAGTCTTAAAAGTACGATTAGTAATTTATCCGGTAATGAAAGAGTTTTATTTAATATTATAGTGGAAGCTAATAGGGATGATCGGGTTGCGGGTAACTTGTATGAACAGTTAAATAGGATTAAACCTTTAAGTTATGCTTCTTTTGATAGATTATTGAATAAATTAGAGTTTTTGAGATTAGTGGATATAACATTTACGGGTAAAGGTATGATGGGCAATTCTAGGGTTATAGTTTTAAGGTTTGATGTTGAAGAGATAGAGAAATGTATTGGTGTTCCTTAAATATTAATATTTACTTTTATTTTATTACCTACATATTATATGACAACCAGATCACTGATTGAAGAATAAAAAATAAATTAATTTAAAATAAAAAATTTTTTGATTTTGGTGCATTAATGGTGCAGAAATAGTGTAATTTTACTCTAGATATCTAATGGAATTAATATTAATTTGAGTACAAAAAATTTTATAGAAAAGTATTAACTATTTAAATAAAATTTTAAATAAAAAAATTTTAGTAAAGCTGATAAGTGAAGCCTTTAAAATGTATTTAAGAATTGATTAAGTCTATTTTAGATCAGTATAGTGTCTCTTATCTGCACCTTAGCGTAATGTTATATTTGAAATATTTTCAAAAAAAAGTATTACATTTTATTATGTTCAAAATAAGATTGAAAATATTTTTTTAAAATTTAAAGAAAAAAACATAGGATGGAATTAATTAATTTAAGGGATAATTCGAATTAGGGCCTGCAGCTACAATATATATACTGATAATTAAAACCATCATAATTAGCATTATAATAATGCATGGTGTTAGATTAATATTTTTTAAGTTGTACTGTTCCATATATCCTACTTTTTTCCTTAGATCTGGAATTGAAGATTTATTATAAAGTTTTATCATTTTATACCTCCTTAATATAATACTACTTTTTAGAAGTATTTAAAAGAAGAGATAGAGAGCGTTTGAGAAGTATTCGGGATTGAATAGTTTCTTAAATTACAAGTTTAAACATTAACACAAAAAATTATATTTCTGCAGTTACATAATAGTACATAAGAAAATAATTCCACAAAACTTATTCTTCAAATTATTTTTTAATGATCATTTTTTATGGGGGATTGAAATTTTATGCCTGAAAATAGTGAAATTGAGTTGAGAGTCGCTGAAGCATTACAACAGGATGTGGGTAAAGGCATTATACGAATCGATAAAGAATTGCTTAATAAAATAGGAGTAGAACCCGGAAATGTTGTGGATATTATTGGTAAAAGAACTACCGGAGCTATAGTTGGAAAATCTTACCCCGCAGATGTAGGACTTGAAATAGTTAGAATGGATGGTCTCACCCGTTCTAATGCCGGTACTTCCATAGGGGAAATGATAACTATACGTAAAGCTGGAGCTAGGATGGCTCAGAAAGTAGTGTTAGCACCTGCAACTAAAGGTATAAGAATTATGGCCTCTGGAGACGTTATAAAAAGGAATATAATTGGGAGAGCTGTTGCTCGGGGAGATGTGATGGCTTTAATATCTCCAAGAAGAACCAGAGAAACGTTGAGAGAATTCCCTGGGTCTGAAGATATTTTCAGAGAATTTTTTGAGATGGGTACCCCATTCTCGTTAGGTGAAATTAAATTCACAGTAGTTTCAACTAATCCTGCAGGTATTGTAAGGATTAATGAAACTACTCAAGTGGAAGTACGGCCGGAAGCTGTGGAAGTAGTGGAGAAGAAAATCCCAGATGTGACTTATGATGATGTTGGTGGATTACGCAAAGAAATAAGTAAAGTTAGAGAGATTATAGAGCTTCCATTACGTCATCCGGAGATATTTGATAGGTTAGGAATCGATCCACCAAAAGGAGTGCTTTTACACGGTGCACCGGGTACTGGTAAAACTTTACTTGCTAAGGCGGTTGCTAATGAAAGTGGAAGTAATTTTGTCCCTATTAATGGACCGGAAGTTATGAGTAAGTATGTGGGTGAAGCGGAAAAGAAGATAAGAGAAATTTTCAAGGAAGCTGAAGAAAATGCTCCTACTATTCTATTTATAGATGAAATAGACGCTATAGCTCCTAAACGAGAGGAAGTTACAGGAGAAGTGGAGCGTAGAGTAGTTGCACAGATCCTCGCCTTGATGGATGGTTTAAAGGAGAGAGGAAAAGTTATCGTTATTGGGGCTACTAATCGGCCGGATGCATTAGATCCGGCTCTTAGAAGGCCGGGTAGATTTGACCGTGAAATAGAGTTAAGGGTACCGGATCGTGATGGTAGAAATGAAATATTACAGATTCACACTAGAGGCATGCCTTTGGCTGATGATGTTGTTTTAAGTGAATTAAGTAATATTACACATGGTTTTGTAGGAGCGGATCTCGCTGCGTTATGTCGGGAGGCGGCTATGAATGCTTTGAGAAAAATATTACCAGATATTGATTTGGAGCAACAGACTATACCTCAAGAAGTCCTTGAGAATCTTTTTGTTACTAAGGATGATTTTATGGAGTCATTAAAATCTATTAGTCCTTCTGCTTTACGAGAGGTTTTCATAGAGGTTCCTGATATTCGTTGGGGGGATATTGGTGGTCTTGATGAACTTAAGGAGACTTTAATAGAGGTTGTGGAGTGGCCGTTGACTAATAGTGATGATTTTAAACGGATTGGAATTAATCCTTCTAAAGGTATTTTACTTTTCGGACCACCAGGTACGGGTAAGACAATGCTTTCTAAGGCTGTAGCTACGGAGTCGAAAGCTAATTTTATTAGTGTGAAGGGTTCTGAGATTTTAAGTAAATGGTTTGGTGAGTCTGAAAGGAAGATTACAGAGATATTTAAGAAGGCTAAACAGGCTTCTCCTTGTATAATATTTTTTGATGAGATTGATGCTATAGCTCCTACTAGGGGTGGTGCTGAGGGTGAGCCTCGGGTGGTAGAGAGGATGGTGAATACTTTGCTTTCTGAGATGGATGGTTTGGAGGAGTTACGTGGCGTGGTGGTTATTGGCGCTACGAATAGACCGGATTTAATGGATCCTGCTTTACTTCGCCCAGGTAGGTTTGATGAGGTTGTATTAGTTCCTCCGCCGGATGAGAAGGCTCGACTTAGTATATTGAAAGTTCACGTTAAAAATATGTCTTTGAGTGATGATGTTAAGCTTAAGGATTTAGCTAAGGGAACTGTAGGTTTTTCAGGGGCGGATATTGAAGCTTTATGTAGGAAAGCGGGTATGATTGCTCTTCATGGAAATATAAAGATTAATAATGTTTCTGCTAAGCATTTTGAGGAGGCTTTAAAGAAAATTAATCCTTCAACTACATCTAGAACTAAGGATTATTATGAAGAAGTGGCTAGGAGATTGGGTCGAGGATTGGAGCCTAAGGTGAGAGAGGAATTTCCTAGAGAGGTTGCATAAAAAAAATGTTATATTATTTTAGAATTATAAAATTTATATAATAATATAATTAATTTATTATATTAATTCTTATTTTCTTTGAGGGGATTGAAACTATTTTGAAATATGAATTTTTTGATGTAACAGCTGATGTAGGTTATAAGGCATACGGAAAAACTTTAGAGGAGTCATTTGAGAATGCTGCGTTGGCATTGTTTGAAGTGATGACTAATACTTCTAAGGTAAAGTGTATCGTGGAGAGTAAGATTAGTATTGAATCGGAGGATCTTTTTGCTCTTCTCTTTGATTGGCTTTCAGAATTGATTTTTTTACATGACTCTGAATTTTTAGTTTTCTCTAGATTTAAAGTTAAAATAGTTAAAAGTAAGGAGAATTACAGGTTAAATGCAGTGGTTTGTGGTGAAGCTTTTGATCTTATGATTCATGAGAGTAGAGAAGATGTTAAAGCAGCTACTTATCATCTTATGGATATAAAAGAGGAAAATGGATATATGGTGCAGGTTATATTAGATACATAAGATCAATTAAATACTTAAAAAGTATTTTTTGAACTATATAATTTATTAATCATAAATTCATTTTTTTTATAAGATTTTATTCAAATTTTTTTTAAAATAAAAAATAATTTTACTTTAAAATTATAATAATACAGTTAAAATAAGAATTATTGAGAGTTAGGGAGAGTTGAATCTTATGGTTACTGAGAGTATTTTGAATGAATATTTAAAAAAAGTTAGAGATTGTGTATGGGAAATTAGTACTGATTATAAGAAGGGTATGCGAGTTCCTGGTAGAGTATATTTGGATGATGAAGCTATTAAAACAGTTGAGACTGGTGCATTGGATCAGGTGGCTAATGTGGCTTGTTTACCGGGTATACAGAAATTTAGTATTGGACTTCCGGATATACATTTCGGATATGGATTTAGTATTGGTGGAGTAGCTGCTTTCAGTGCTCGTAATGGCGTGATTAGTCCTGGTGGAGTGGGATTTGATATAAATTGCGGTGTGAGACTTTTAAAAACTAATTTAACTGAGAAGGAGTTAAAACCTAAACTTAAGGAATTGGTGAATGTACTATTTGATAATGTTCCATCTGGTTTGGGTAGTAAAGGTAAAATTAGACTTAAGGAAGGCGAGATTGATGATGTGTTAAATAATGGTGCGGAGTGGGCTGTTGAAAATGATTATGGTTGGAAGTCTGATTTGAATCATTTAGAAGAAAATGGTAGGATGATGCAGGCGGATGCTGATAAGGTATCTGATAAAGCGAAGAAGAGGGGTATTCCTCAGTTGGGTTCATTAGGTTCGGGTAATCATTTTCTGGAGATTCAGAGAATTGATAAAATTTTTGATGAGGAGGCTGCTCAGGTTTTTGGATTGGATGATTGTGAGGTTACGGTGATGATTCATACTGGTTCTAGGGGTTGTGGCCATCAAATATGCTCTGATTATCTACGAACAATGGATAAGGCAACTAAACGGTATCAAATTAATCTTCCAGATAGGCAGTTGGCTTGTGCTCCTGCTGATTCACCTGAGGCGCAGGATTATTTTAAGGCTATGGCTGCTGGTGCTAATTTTGCTTGGACTAATAGGCAAATGATTGTGCATTGGGTTCGTGAATCTTTTGAACATGTTTTTCATCGGGATGCTGAGGATATGGATATGGGTATTGTTTATGATGTTGCGCATAATATTGCTAAGAAAGAGGTTCATAATATTAAAGGTCGGGATATGGAAGTGTATGTGCATAGGAAGGGAGCGACTCGAGCTTTTGGACCAGGTAGGATGGAGATTCCTTCAGAGTATAGAAAGTTGGGGCAGCCTGTTTTAATCCCGGGGACTATGGGTACGGCTTCTTATGTGCTTCATGGTACTGATACTGCTATGGAGGAAACTTTTGGTTCAACTGCTCATGGTGCGGGGCGTACTATGAGTAGGGCTGGTGCTAAAAGACTTTATAGTGGTGAGGAGGTTCAGAAGGCTTTGGCGGAACGGGGTATTATTGTTAAAGCTACCTCGATGCCGGTGATGGCTGAGGAAGCGCCGGGTGCTTATAAGGATGTTGATATAGTAGTTAAAACTTCTCATGATGCTGGAATAGCTAGTTTAGTAGCTAGAATGGTGCCATTGGGTGTAGCTAAAGGATAAAAAAAAAATATTCAAGAACAAATTTTTTTGTGAATAATGTTAATCAATAATAGTAAACTAAAAATTTTTTTTATAAATTATTATAATATAAAATATTAAAAATTAAA
>JACWMK010000149.1 GCA_015661405.1 Methanobacterium sp. | reverse complement strand
TAAATGCGGCTGCCGGGATTTGAACCCGGGTCGTAGGCTTGGAAGGCCCAAGTCCTAACCAGACTAGACTACAACCGCGATGCGGCGTCCGGGATTTGAACCCGGGTCGCTGACGTGGCAGGCCAGTGTCTTAACCAGGCTGGACTAACGCCGCATTGAATATATTTGACAGCATACCATGGTTTCAGGTTTATTATATATAAATTTTTAGGTATAGTACTAATTTTAACCAAAGAATATCCATTTAATCAATTCTTTAAAATATTAACTCTAAAATGACTGGATTAAAAGAAGATATTTCATCAATCTATTAAGTTAACTCTATACTAACTAAATCATTCATGATAGAATAAAATATCAAGATTATTAATCTCTTCATTATTCATTTATTAATTCAAATATTTTAAAACAAAAATCCTATTTTTTTTAAAATTACCTTAATTTGGCTTTAACAAAAGTAAAAACGTTCTCAAATCTGAAAAAAATTCAAAATTTTTAGACTGTCAAAAATCATTTTCGAAATATTTATATGATAATAAAGGAAACATTCTTCCGATTAGTTTTTTTTAATATTTGTATTATAAATATTTAATTAATTAATCATCAAGAGGAAATTCAAGAAAAATAAAACCGATAAATTTATTAAAGAAATCAAACTCACTTTTTTTTGTTAAATATTGTTAATTATAATAAAAAAATGGAAAGGAGGGATAAATACGGAAATTAATCTTCAGAAATTAGGTATACCATTAGCTATAATTATCTTTGTAGTGGTTATGCTGATACCGTTACCTGGTTTAGGTTATGCGGGGCACGCGTCGATTGCTCTTTTACTTTTCGCAATAGTGATGTGGGTTACTGAAGCACTTCACTTAGCAGTTACATCATTGTTACTGTTGTTTATTCAACCCGTAATTGGTGTGGCTACATTTACCAATGCAGTTATTGGTTTTGCTAATCCCATCATCTTCTTGATGATTGGAGGTTTCATAATTGCAGTGGCAATCCGTAAAAGCGGGCTTGCAGCACGTTTAACTTTCAACATGCTCAGCCGGTTCGGTACCACTCCAGATAGAGCTATTTTTGTGGTTGTATGGTCAACTGGACTTCTATCAGCTTTCATTGAAAACGTGGTAGCATATGCTATGCTGCTTCCCATTATCAAGGAAATCATACCATTAATGGGTGTTCACGATGCAGAGTTAGGTCAGAGTAACTTGGCTAAGTCTTTGGCTTTGGGTGGTTCATATGGTTCTCTTGGCTTACACCAACCTACCCTTTGTTAACTGGATGATCTTCGGTTTCCCACTAGCATTCATCCTGATGGCAATCATCTGGAAATGGCTTGGAGTAGTTTTCAAATCCGAGATCAAAGGAGTAGTCGGTGGAATTGAAACCGTAAACGCTAAAAAAGCATCTTTAGGTCCTATAAGTAGGGATGAAAAATTCACTATAGGAATACTAGCGTTTACCATTGCTTTATGGGTTACTACTCAATGGAATGGTTTGGACAGTTTCTCTGTAGCGTTAATCGGTGCAGTGTTAATATTTGTATTCCGAGTTATTGATTGGGATGATGCGCATGAGGGTGTTGATTGGGGTCTTATAATATTCTTTGGAGGAGCACTCTCTTTAGGAGCTGCGTTACTTCACAGCGGAGCTGCAAATTGGCTGGTGAATTATATTATAGGATTCTTAGGACCACACGCATCCACATTACTAATCATGATTACGTTAATGGTAATAGCTGTTCTTATTACTCAGGTAATGTCAAACATTGCATTGGCAGCTATACTGGTGCCTATTGCAGTTACCTTGGCAACGGCTCAGCATCAACCTATTGGACTTTACGCAGTGCCCGTAGCAATAGCATGTTCACTGTCTTACATGTTACCAATGGCAGATCCTACAGTTGCTATGGCTTACGGAACCAAATATGTCAGCATTCCAGAGATATTCAAAGCAGGAGCACCACTGGTCGTAATAGGAATCATTGTGACCATAATCGTAATCCAAACAATAGGCCTACCATTCATATCATAAGTGGAAAAGCTACATTGTAGATTCAATATAAATCCTGCAATTTTTTCTTTTTTTTTAATTATTGAGAAAACATATTAGTGCATTTAATCTTTTTTTTACTAAATACCCCTTCTTAATAAAATTATAATAAAAATTTACATTACCTTTATAAAGGGGGATTAAATTAAAGCTGATAATAATATTTAGATTTTCATAGAAAAATTTAAGTATTAACATAATATATTTCTAGCTTAGCTCGAAAAATTATCTTTACAATCTCTAAAATACGAAAATTAGCGATGATGGAGCTTTAATTTTAGGATACAATGTTTATTATGAAACAACGCTTAAAGAAAATGTGCTATAAAATAATTTAACTATAAAAAAAATAACTGAATTTAATGTGGTGAAAGTTTATGTATGTTGTGATAATGGGTGGTGGAAGAGTAGGTCTCAACCTAGCTTCATTTTTAATTTCTGATGGACACGATGTTACTCTAGTTGAAAATGATGGAAATTTATGTAGTAATGCTTCAGCTGAATTAGATGCTCTGGTGATTTATGGCAATGGAACAGACATTAAAACTTTAGAAAAAGCTAATATAAGCG
>JACWMK010000088.1 GCA_015661405.1 Methanobacterium sp. | reverse complement strand
GGGACCATTACCATTCCATTTTCGTAATCTACACTAACGGCTGTAATCCTGGTTTTCTTATCTTTTACACTGGTAATCTCTTGGATAGGATAGTTTCCTTCATTTAAAATTTGCTGTGCTAATGCTACTTGATAAGCGTTTGATTCAATCCCGATTTTTAAAACATCCATCAATAATTTCATTTCTTACTTGCATCTATCTTCTGAAGGTTGAGAATGAGTCAACTACCGGGGATGAAAGCATCCACAATGAATTTAATAGGCATTTGGTATTAATATTCCTCTATGAATCTAAATTTAATGATTAGTTGAAGTGGGTTTTAATATAAAATATTTAATTAGATTTG
The DNA here is from genome assembly GCA_015661405.1 of Methanobacterium sp. Lineage (GTDB taxonomy): Archaea > Methanobacteriota > Methanobacteria > Methanobacteriales > Methanobacteriaceae > Methanobacterium_A. The sequence goes on along the minus strand of JACWMK010000088.1, from coordinate 9,306 downwards.
AACGAGTGGAAGGTGTTAAATTTGGTAAATAAAATAAATAAGTTAACAAATATGAGAGTTGGTTTTGGTAGAGTTGAAGCTAATTATATAGCTACGAATCCTATGATTTTTGATGAATTAAAAATTGGTGATATGCTGGTCTGCATTGAAAAAGATGATTATTATGAGAATGCGTGAAGGTATTAGGGAATTGGTTACTCAAATAGATGATTTATTTAGTCTAATAATTGAGTTTGTTTACTATTATAATTGAGCTTTATAATGTAAATCCTGAGTTGAGGACTGATTTAAAAATACTTCGATTAATGAATCTATTAAATAGACTTAGAAAAGTAAAATAGAGTACTAAATTAAGAATTCCCACTTCAGCTATCTATATTAAAAAGAATACTATTTGGAATTAATTGAAAAAGAGCTGCAATATTATATTTAATTAATCATTTGAATAATAATTTTAAAAAACTAATGTTTTTAAATCAATCTTTTAAATTATATTTTAATTAGACGGAGGTTGGGGACTTGAACCCCTTAAATGCTCCGAGGCTCTTGTTTTCTAATATTTAATTGAATTGATTACACCTATTAGTAAATGGGGTAACAGTTCAATCTACAAAAATATTGAAAAATTTGATGAAAAATTTACAGTAACAGAAAACTGTACCGGTTGCGGCATTTGCAGTGATATATGTCCAGTTCAAAATATAAAGCTTGAGAGCCAAAAGCCTACTTGGCAACACCATTGCGAACGATGCTTGGCCTGCATTCAATGGTGCCCTACAGAAGCAATACAATACGGGCATAAAACAGTTAAACGCAGAAGATACCGCAATACAGGTGTCACAGCAAATGACATAGTTGAAGGAAACAAACCCAACAAAAAACCGTTGATATAATATTATCCTACCATCCGGTAGATTCTTCTATCTGTTAACCAGAAATTTTTATACTTAGGTTGGCTTGACACCGATTATGAAACATATCAAGCACGCCACGGAATTTTAAAGGATTAAATTAATATTAAACTTATCGATATCGAGTAATAGAACAAGAATAATTTTAAAAAAAAATGGGAGGTAAAAATTTTGAAAATAGAAGAAAATATATATGCTTTAGAATCAACAAAATGAAGCTATTCATATTTGGTTAAGGATAAAGAAACGATTCTAATAGATACTGGACGACCGGGGAAAGTTAAGAATATTTTAAAAGAAATTGAATCCTTAAATATCAAACCAAAAAATATAAAACATATTCTATTAACACATCATGACGTGGATCGAATAGGAAACGCCGCATTACTTCAGAAAGAAACAGGAGCCACACTTTGGGCATCAAAAGAGGATATACCATACATTCGTGGTGATAAAAGCCGTCCCGGAGTTAAAAAGCTAGGATCATTGTATCTTAGTGTCTCTGACTTTTTCATGAGAGTAAAAAAACCTGAAAAAATAAAATCTTATAATGATCATAAAATGGATGATCTAGAAATCATACCAACACCGGGTCATACACCGGGACATGTATCCCTTCTTTATAAAGATATTTTATTTGCAGGTGATCTTGTGAGAAATTCTAATGGAGTACTGAAAATGGCACCTGCAATTATGAATGCTGATGAAGAATTAATTAAAGAATCAATACTTAAAGTGAGTGAATATTCTTTTAAATGGGTTTGTCCATGTAATGGCGAACCTTTAGAAATAAAGGATGAATGGAAACAGTTATTAAATAATATCGCAGGAAATTAATATTACGTGAGGATGATTATGTAAAGATATCAAAACCTCAGCTTGGATTTCATCATCCATTGAAATTCTGCATTCTCGTCTTAATCCAATAATAATACTACAAATTTAATTATTGAATAATAGTCCTGCCCTCACCCCCCCGATTTATTATTTTCACATAAATTCAAATATCACTTACAACATAATAAATAGTTATGGGGCAGGGATCTTTCTAAGTCTCCAAACATTTGCTTCCAAAGATCTATATGTACCTAAATATATGGTGCCCTACAATACATTAACAATAGATATGGTTTGTATAAATTGTTAAAGGAAAATTTATAAGAAATTAATAGAAATTGGAGGTTATAAATGATTGAAAGAGAAATTAAATAAATAGAAAATCAATTTATCATGAGAATATCAATAAAAGAATTATGGAGATGAAAATATGCCTTTAATAATGGTTGAAGCCGGGGAAATGCCTGAGGATATGAGAATAAAATTAATGAAAAAATTAACAGAAGTATCTGCTGAGATTATAGGAATACCAGAAGATTCTATCTACGTATTTGTAAAACAGATGCCAATTTACGTAAATAGATAAAAATTTGACTGATCAAATGGTTAAAGCCGTGGATGAAGGATACACTGTATTGGAAACATTAGGTTATAAGATTGTAGAAGATAAAAAAATATCTTAGGGTTGAAAAATTTATTCTCCAAATTTAATAAATTTCTTAGGTTCGAAATTAGTTTTCATTGTCCAGAAATAGGCTTCACCCTTAGCTATACGGAAAATTATTAGCCTAGGATCGTCAAAAGTCATGCCCTGTTCTTTAAGATTTGGTCTATCTTCTATAGCTTTCTTTTTGAGGTTTAAGTCGTTTACGAACTCAACTTCACCTGCTACTCTCATCATAGTTCCTGATGCTTCGCCTGGTTGCCAGAAACATGCTTCAACTTTTCGATTAGCTTGAAGCTGGCCATATATGTCTATCATAGCTCTAATTAGGAAATAAAATCCGGTTTCATCAGCGAACCAAAAACCAAGAGCCCTTACTCTTGGCTGATCTCCATCTACTGTTGCTACATAGCAAACACGTATTTCATTAATTCTGTTAAGTTATATAGGATAATGTTAAAAATTATAATTAAATAAGTTTCTTATTTTCAATTTAAGCTCTGTTTATTCTTTTAAATCGTCAAATCGGGTTAATCCCACCGATTCTTCTAACCTAATTCTGACTTTAGTTTCATTCTAAAAAAGCATTATTTTTTTTATTCAGTTATAATCTGACAGCCTTCTGATTCTACGATTACTGTATGTTCTGCTTGGGCTACTCGTGCATCACTTTTCTCCTTAAGTAAATGGAAAGGGTACAAGGCACGGGAGGATATAAGTTGTTTCATAGCTAAGTTGAATTGCCGTCCATTAAACCTATTTTGAACCCATCTTTCAGCGAAATTTAAATTCTTAAAATTCTGTTCAATAAAGTCAAGTAACTTCCTAGCTTGAACCATCCTCAGAGGTCGATCCCTCAGAAATCGGAAGATGTAAGCTTCTTTCATATCAGTTACCCTTCCCACACCATTAGTAACAAAAGGTTCAATAGCCAACACATCACCTTCCATTATTCTATGTTTATTCTCACCCTTCACATTGGGTATAGAAAGTCCAGAATGCAGAATCCATCGATCTATACTATGACCCGAGAGATTTGAGATAGGACTCAAATTTTTAGCAGTAACAGTATCTTCTACTACTTTACCAATTTTTCCCAACTCAACACCACTCTTTATGACGCTTATCGCATTTTCAAGAGCTTCTTGTGCAGTTTCAATCATCTTTAATTGTAAGTCAACATCTAAATTGGAGTGAAACATAGATGATTCTGCTCCATCTCCTCCAACCAGAACAGTTACTGCAGAATCAGCAATATATCCATCGATGTGAGCTCCTAAGTCAATCTTAACTAGATCACCCATCCTGAGGATAGATTGATCATTATGTGGGGATGTATAATGTGCAGTGATTTCGTTAATTGAAATGTTGCAAGGAAACGCTGGCTCGCCTCCTAGTTTTTTTATCTCTTCTTCCACGAATTCCACCAGATCTAATACTTTCATGTTTTCTTCTACTTTATTGACAGCCATTCCTCTAACTTTAGACACTATTTTACCGGGTTTTTCATACATTTCATTCATAAAAATCACAGTTTTTTTATATATAATTCAAAATGAATTTTAAATAATCTGTTATTATTGATAATCATATTTTCATATTATCATACTTAAATTAACAGAATCTGGTACAAGAAATTATTAAATAATAATCATCTTGGATATAAATGAAAATAACGAAGTCAGTGCATTAGAAATTATTAAGATGCTTCCAAATGGAAATAAAGATTACATAGTTAAAAACCTGTTTTTTTTAATCTTCTAAAGTAAACCCGATTATATCTTGAAGTTTTAAGAAGTCTTCCCAATCTAAAATAACATAATATTCTTTCACTTCAAAATTGCTGGATTTAAATTTAAAATCAGTTCCTTCTCTCATTATTTTATTAACAGTATCTCTTAATTCATCATAATCCTTAAAAATTAATTTAATCGATTCTTGCGTCGGGTAATCATATTGCATACCCCAATCAACCTCTTTTTTATCCTTTTTTAATCTGAATATTCTCTTTTTATTAATCGTCTTCCCATAAAATTTTCCCTTTTCCATGAAAATAACTCGTTAAAACTAATTTATTATCATCTAATAGTATTCTATAAATTTTGGAATTACCGTAATCCGGATCAAATATCTCTACTTCTAAGTCACCTTGTTTAACCTTAACATTATTTAATTTTTTAATTAAGTTTGATAATTTCATTCTAAATTCTTCCCTCTTCACAGTTAATTTATTTAATTTATATTAATATTCTCGCTAAATTCTATTAAAAGTTTACTAAAAAATCTATGTTTAAATCATCTAAGAAGAGTTAAATAGTTAAATGACTTTATTTTAATCATATAAAAAGTTATATATCTTTTAAATAAGTTTAGGGATTATATGTCTTATAATTTATAGTATGGGATGTTATTTTATTAAAAGAGTATAAATATTTGATTAACTATAATTTATATATAGGATTTAATTAATTGGTTAATCCTCTTTTTTTTATATTTGTGTTTGGTGAGTTATATTGGTGGATGTAAATGAAATTTATAGTAGATTCCAGGATCTTTATAAGAATACTTTCTTTAAGTTAATATTAATTACATTAATAATAACAATATATTTGATTATTGATCAAGTATTCTTTGGTGTTCCCTATTACGATGTTTATGTATACTTAAATAATGCCCTTATATTCGCTGGAAATCCTGTGGGGAACCTTAGTGTAATTTATTTATCTCCTTTAATGCCTTTTTTAACTTCATTATTTTTCAGGATAGGTTTTATTTCAGTTCACACTATTTTCGTATTAGATGGAATTGTATTAGTATTTGGAGTAATTGGTCTTTACTTATTATTCCGTGAACGATTTAACGAAATTCAAAGTGCTGTTGGTTGTTTAATTTTCCTTTCCTTTCCTTTAATATATTCCTGGGCTGTTTCTGGTGGAATAGATGTTCCCGGAGTATCCTTTTCAATATGGGTTATATATTTACTAGTTAGGGGTGTACGTGAGAATTCTAAATCTTTATATCTAGTTTTTCCACTGTTAAGTGTTGCTTTTCTTGTTAGATACACTTCAATAATTCTGATTTTCCCCATATTCTTATATTTATTAATTAATGAGAATTTCCTTAATAACATTAAAAAAATTGGAATTGGGTTTTTAGCTAGTTTAATTCTTATAATTCCTTTTTTAACATATTTTTATGTGAAATTGGGGAATTTAAATTCTTTAATAAATATATTAACTTCTAATATAACGGGCTCTGGAGGAGCTTTAATTGATCAAGGTTATAATCCGGATAGATTATACTATTTAACGCACTTATTAAATTACATCAGTGTAGATCCCATTACCCGGAATTATGGTATAATATTAAACCCTTCTAATGGATTTCCATCGATTTTATCCTATATTACTGTTGGAGTACTGGTATTAGGTTTGGGAATATACTTATATCAAATTTTATTGAAATGGAATAAACAGGGTATTAATGATTCCAATAAGAATAAAAATTATTATAGTCTAATAATGGTTATTTTCCTATTAGCAGTGGGAGTCTTCAGTTTTTTTATTAATTCCTTTATAGTAACTGAATTCATAATTCTATTAGCATTATTTTTTGGATATACCTTATTAAAGAAAATTAACTTTAAGAATTTAGATATTGATTTTTTACTTCTTTCCTGGTTTGCAGCTTTTTTCATATTCCATAGTGTTATTTCACTTAAAACGGATCGTTATTTTATTACTATGATTCCTGCATTAGCTTATTTCATTATTTTAGCTTTTAGTGTGATTATTGAGAAGTATAAGTTTAAATTTAAGCAGGTATCTTTAAGATCTTGGGGTTTTTATGTTATTGTTGGATTGATTTTTATTTCATTCAATTTGGGTGTTCATAGTGATAATGCATTTGTTCATGGTTCTGGTTATACGATTCAAGGCACTAGTAATTGGTTAGAGAAGTATGATCCTAATTATAAGAATGAAAATATTTATTCAAATGATGATCCTGCATATACCTGGGGTCTTAAAAAAGAAGTGATAATTGGAGTGCCCAGTTTATATATTAGTACACAATCATTTTCTAATTATTTAATAGGCAATAATGCTGATTACTATATTGATGCATTTAGTGAACCTAAATTGAATATACCTGGTTATCATATCATTAAAAATATTAGTACAACTAGTATTTATCAAAGAAATACTTTAAAAGTTAATATTTCAAATTAAATAGATAATTGTAATTAACTGAAATTATAAGTAGAAAAAAATTAGATTTATTAAATTTTTAAAGGGAATTATTATTGTTATAAGCTTATTTGGGATTTTAAAACTTAAAATTAAGTTTATGGTCCATTTTATTTTTTAAAAGGTTTTAAATACTTTAATTTTATAATTTATATAATTAAGAATTATTTTTTAATTCTAATCTTTTTTTATATTTGATTTGGTGACTTAAAATTGATTAATATAAATGAAATTTATAAGAGTACTTTTTTCAAGATATTAATAATCGTATTAATCGTAACAATATATTTGATTATTGATCAAGTGTATGTGGGTGTTCCCTATTACGATGTATATGTATATTTAAATAACGCCTCGATCTATGCGGGAATACCTGTGGGGAATCTTAGTGTAATTTTTTTATCTCCATTAATGCCTTTTTTAACTTCCCTGTTTTTTAGATTAGGTTTTATTTCAGTTCACACTCTTTTCATATTAGATGGAATTGTATTCATTTTTGGAGTAATGGGTCTTTACTTATTATTCCGCATGCGTTTCAATGAAATTCAAAGTACTGTTGGTTGTTTAATTTTCCTATCCTTTCCTTTAATATATTCCTGGGCTGTTTCTGGTGGAATAGATGTTCCCGGAGTATCCTTTTCAATATGGGTAGTATACTTACTAATTAAGGGTATACGGGAGAATAATAAATATTTATATCTTGTTTTCCCCATGTTAAGTATTGCTTTTCTTGTTAGATACACGGAAGTAATTCTGATTTTCCCTATATTCTTATATTTACTAATCAATAAAGATTTTATTGGAAACTTTAAAAAAATTGTAGCCGGTTTTTTAGCTGGTTTACTTCTTGTAATTCCGTTTTTAATATATTTTTATATGAAATTAGGGACTTTAAATTCTTTAATTAACTTATTAACATCTAGTATATTAGGCTCAAGTGGAGCTGTAAATGATTTAGGTTTTAATCCGGATCGATGGTATTATTTAACGCATATATTAAATTACATTAGTATAGGTCCCATTACAGGTTATTATGGTCAAATATTAAACCCTTCTACTGGTTATACATCAATTTTATCCTATATTACAGTTGTAATACTCATATTAGGTTTAGGAATATACTGTTATCAAATTTTATTAAAATGGAAAATAAGGGGCATTAATGATTCTAATAAAAAAAATATTTATTATTCTTTAATAATGATAATTTTCCTATCTACAATTGGGGTTTTCAGTTTTTTTACGGTCTCATTTCTTGTAACTGAATTCATAATACTACTTGATTTATTTTTTGGATATCAATTATTTAATGATATTAATATTAAAAATTTGGATATTGATTTCTTATTCTTATCATTTTTTGCAGCGTTTTTCATATTCCATAGTGTTATTCTACTTAAAGTGGATCGTTATTTTATTACTATGATTCCTGCTTTAACTTATTTCATTATATTAGCGTTAGCAGTTATTATTGAGAAGTATAAATATAATTTTAAGCAGGTTAAGTTAAGAACTTGGGGTTTATATGCTATTGTTGGATTAATTTTTATTTCATCATCTATGGCTGTACATACAGGTCATTCCTTTATTCATGGTTCTGGATATACTATTCAAGGCACTTGTAATTGGTTAGAGAAGTATGATCCTAATTATAAGAATGAAAATATTTATTCAGATTATGATCCTGCATTTACCTGGGGGCTTAAAAAAGAAGTGATAATTGGAGTACCCAGTTTATATGTTAGTCCCTTAGCTTTTTCCAATTATTTGATAGGCAATAATGCTGATTACTATATTGATTCCTTTAGTAAACCTAAATTGAATATCCCTGGTTATCATATCATTAAAAATATAAGTACAGTTACTGTTTATCAAAAAAATACTTTAAAAGTTAATTCTTCAGATAATGAATATGGATAAGATAAGTTTTGATAAAGTTTTATTTCTAAAAAAAAAATATTTAGAATAATATATTTAAATTTTAATTTATTATATTATTCTTTAGGGCCTATATCCTTGAATTTTACTGAGCAGGATTCTCCACCGACTCCCCAGTGGGATTTGGGGACTTCATTTATTAGAATTTCCACGGCTTGTGCAGGTACATCTACCTCTACAAATACTTTAGTAATATTTTTGATTAAATAATCTATTTTTTCTTGTTCAAATCCTTTCCAGACATTTACTTGTACCATAGGCATTTATTTTCACATCCCCAAAATTTTTTTTTATAGATTAATTCACATTTTTAATATATTTTTTTTAAAACTAATTAAAGAATCTGTCAATTATTTTTTAAACTTTTTATTTTTTAATATAATTTTTAATTTAAAAAAAATGTATATAATTAAATAAATTATAGATTAATATATTATTTTATAGGTATAATGAAAAGATTATGGAAAAATTTATGTAAATTTATAGGGGATTTGATTTTAATGGAAAATAGAATAATTACAGGTTTATTATTGGTTGTATTTGCAGCTGTGGTTTTTGGGTTTATATTTGGTATAGCTGGTTTTGCAGCTGTGATCATTATTATAATAGTTGTATTGTGGTATTCTAATAGAAATAAAAAAAAAATACTTAAATCGCAAGAATAAATGGTTCAAATGCTCTATTAATTTAGCGTTAAAATATTTTCTTA
>JACWMK010000027.1 GCA_015661405.1 Methanobacterium sp. | reverse complement strand
ACTCCACACCCACCACTTCATTGAAAGTGACATCCACTACTTCAGAGGGTATTTTGATAGGGTAACGGTTTTTAATCTGTGATTCCATGATTTCAAAGTATTGTTCATAGGAGACTGGTGCCATGCCAATGTATGGATTTTCTTCAGAGATTCCCTGAATTTTTTCACGGCCTTTCTTGGTTATAGTGTATTGAATACTTGAAAATAAAAATCCACCACTTACTGGGGTGCAGTAACCATTCTTTTCTAATTCACTTAGAATTACTTCCATGATATCCCAGTGTATTCCCGTAACTTCATTTATAATGCTACTTTTGACTGTACCATAATTTGATATCATCTTCAAGATTAAGTCTTTTACAAATGTTTTTGAGAGTTGAAGTTCATCCAGAGTTCGTGGTTGTTTGAGTTTTTTAAATAGGGATTCCATTTTGGAATCATGATAGTAATCCATTAATCATCACCTGCTTTTCATTATATAAATGATAATAAAACAAGTATTTAAAAAATTAGGTTTAATTGAAAATTTGAAGTTTAAAAAAAAAAATATTTTTTTTTATAGTAATTCTATAATATCGCCTATATTAGATACTACATCTAATTCTATATTATTCTCTTCTAGATACTCTTTTTCATCCGAGGTTAACTTAGAATTCACTAAAATGGCGGACATTCCAATATTAATTGCTCCTATTATATCCTTATTGAATTTATTACCTATCATAATAGATTTATTGGGTTGACATTCCATACGATCTAGGGCTAATCTAAATATCTTTTCATCAGGCTTCTCCACTCCAGCTTCCTCAGAAGTTACTACTTCATCAAAAAAGTGATGTAAACCCAGTCTTATAAGTTTTTCCCATTGTTTTATAGTTATTCCATCGGATATAACTCCCAGATGATACCCTTTACTTTTTAAATAGATTAAAGTAGAAGGTGTTTTTGGAAACAGTCTTAAAAGAGCGAATTTAACGTTATGATATGTTATCATTCCTAAAGCTATAAGTAAAGGTTTTTCTTCACCAAAAACTCTTTTAGTTAAAATATTAAAATGTTTATCGTAATTTGAGCCTTTTTCTTTAATTATCTCCTTCAGTAATTTGTAAGCTTCATCTGAAGATAATGGTAACCCTGCATCTATCATCACATTAATAGCAGCTTTCCTAGCTAATCTAGCGAAACCTGACGTATCATAAAGAGTATCATCTATATCAAAAAAAACAGCTTTTATCATAATATTTCCACATTCTATTTTTTTGTAAATATGTTAAAAACCCAATAATAAATTACTAAATTTTTATTTTTATTTTTTCTAAGTGAGAATTAAAATAAATATAAAAAAAAATTTGTTCCATGATTATGAGATTATAGTTATAAGGTATATATTTTATCCAATAAAACATTCCATGTTTATTTTATTTCAAATTAAAAAAATGCATCCAGATTACTTTGCCTTTCACCGTATAGTATATCCTCTTTAGAATAACCTACCGCATCTAATATCCGAGAAACAGCTGGTAAAATCTGATTATTTATATAATAAGATGGATCATACTTTGATATATCTACACATTCAACAGGCACTGCTCTTTCATTGATAGGTTCTTTTCCCCGAATAACCACATATCTTATAATGGACCCGGGACCCACTTTTAAACCTTTCTTCAAGGCTTTTCTTGCAGCAATTACATGGGGAGCTTTCTGAACATAATCATCTGGATTTTTAGTGAGTTGAGTGTGAATCACCAAATCATCTAAAGGAATTACTCCACTATTTAACTCTTCTATAACCGTTTTTATAATTTTAGCTGCCTTTTTCGGTGAACCATCCTTCAATATAGCCATCAACACTTTTTCTTGAGTTTTTTTAGCTACAGGAGCCCAATCTCGCCTCACTAATTCCAGACCCTTCACTACTATTCTATCATCAACTATAAGGGCATATCTTTTCTTGGTAACGAAGAAACCCCTCTGAAAGAATCCTTCAAATTTAAGTTCCATATTCTCAGGAAGGTCCTGATTAACATCTCCAATAAAATTCTTCGCCTTATCCGAAATTAGCGTTTTAACTATTTTCTGATCTACTTCACTCATTCAACTAGTACACCATTTACCATGCCATGTTGACCCGGACGTGAACTTACTTTAACTTTTCCCAGACTAGTTTCCACCATAGCACCTTTATTTATGATATTTCTTCTTACAAATTGGATGTTAGCAGTGTTTTCTAATACACCTATTATTTCAACTACCTGGACTTTCTTATTTTTAGGATCTAACACATTAATTTGGTTATCATTAGCGAGTCTCATTTTCCTGTTTCCACCTTTGGTTCGGATATTTTTAATTTTCCGATTTCCAATCTTAGTTTCTGCAGGAGCCCTTCCAAATTCGATTTTTCGTTTATTTCGGTTAGCTTTTCCTCTTCCACCTGTAGACTTTCTTAATGATTTTCCTTGCCAAATTGCCATTTATATTCACCTCTAATTGTTCAAAAAATTTTTTATATTAATTCTATTTTATTATAAAGAGTTAATTATAGATTCTTTTTCCTATAAAATATATTCTGAGTAAATAAATTAAGAATTTGATAAAAAAATACTTTTTATTCTATTTTTCTCTGGAAATTTAAAAATTTTATAGGTAAAAATTTATATTAACTGTTCAAAGGGATAAGCTTTTCATTACTTAATCTTATCTTAATAGAGAATTATATAATTGGAATATATTTAAATATATTTGAATTTCAAAACTTCAAATAGAGAATATAAAAAATTAAACTTATTTTGTTAATTTTTTTTTATTTGAAGAAATTAAACTTTACCAAAAAAATATTTGAGTAAATAAATTTGGCAAAATAAAATAAAAAAAAATTAGTCAAATTAATCTATGAAATAAGAAAAATATTTTATAAAAAATTAATATTTAAACATTTAAGAAAAAATTAATTTATCAGAAAAGGGTGAATTTCTAATGAAAATAGGTATGTCACATGGAGCTGGCGGAGAAATAATGCAAGACTTGATATCAGATATCATACTTGGGAATATTAAAAATAAAAAGGTGAATGGGGGAGTAGGTCTAGATGAATTGGATGACGGAGCTTCCATTCCCTTTGGAGAATATGAAATCATAATAAGCACGGACAGTCACACTATCCATCCCATATTTTTCCCTGGCGGAGATATTGGGAAAATATCTATGGCTGGAACTATAAATGATGTATCAGTAATGGGAGCTAAACCTTTAGCCATAGCTAGTGCGATGGTTTTAAGTGAAGGTTTCTTAAGTGAAGATCTAACGAAGATCGTTAAATCAATGGACGCTGTCTCCAGAGAGGTTGATGTGGCAATAGTAACTGGTGATACTAAAGTTATGGAGAAAGATAAGCTGGATAAAATCATAATAACGACCACAGGGATTGGTATAGTAAAAAAAGGTGAAGTTAAAAGAGATTCTAATCTTAAAGTAGGCGATCAAATCATACTAACTGGAAGTGTAGGTGACCATGGAATAGCATTAATGTCCTATCGTGAGGGTTTTGGATTTGAAACAGATTTACAATCGGATGTAGCACCAGTATGGGGAATGGTTGAAGCTGCATTAAATGTTGGTGGGGTGGATGCTATGAAAGATCCCACTAGGGGAGGAATTGCCAATGCCTTAAATGAATTAGCATCTAAATCCGGAGTAGGAATGCTAATAGATGAAGATAAAATACCTCTTAAAAGAGAGGTAATTGCTGCATCTGAAATGTTGGGAATAGACCCTTATGAAGTGGCTAACGAAGGAAAAGTCATAATGGGTGTAGAGAAAAACAAGGCTGAGGAAATTCTTCAAGCAATCCGTAACACTAAATACGGTAAGGAAGCCCAGATTATAGGTGAAGTAACTCAAGGCCGACATGTAATTTTAGATACAATTGTAGGTGGTAGAAGAATACTAGAGGAACCCATAGCTGATCCTGTACCTCGAGTATGCTGAAAATAAAAGTTTTGTAAGAATATCTAAAAATCTGTCAAATAAATTAGTAAAATAAGTCTAAATAAAAAAAAATTTTGATTAAAAATTTATAAAGATTAAATTACATAATAAATTAGATATATAAAAACTTTTATTTGGAGAGTGAAAAATGCAAGGATCATGGGGCAGACGATTTATAGCTTTGGTAGTTGATGCTGTTATTATAATTTTGTTTTCATGGATTCTAGTTGCATTAACATATCCAGTGATAGCTTTGACTAATTCATTTCAAATTTTAGGGTTTTGGCTTCTCATATTAGCTTTTATAATAATAATTTACTTCACTTATTTTGAGGGAAAATATGGTGCAACACCAGGTAAAAATCTTATGAAACTCAAAGTAAAAGCCCAGAATGGTGATATGGATTACATGAAGGCGTTCATAAGAAATCTCTCCAAGATTTTATGGTTGCCTTTGATTGTGGATTTACTTGTTGGTTTCCTCTTTGGAAGTCCACGTAAACGTTATCTGGATCGATTAGCTAAAACTGAAGTGGTGAAGGTTGAAGAAGTGGAAAAATCAAGAAAAAAATTAGGTCAGTCCATTTCTTAAATAACTTTTTTTTATATAAACCATTTTCTTTACATTAAAAAAAATAGAAAATAATAGGATATCCTTCACAATTTAATAATATACTAAAAAAAATATATAAAATAATTAGTATTTGGGATGAATTAAGATGTCAAATAAGGACTTAGTAAATATTGGAGAGAATATTATAAAATTTAAGTCAGATAAACCTTTTAGAATGTTTGTTGGGGAAATTAACGAGGATATTGTTAAAAAAATTTCTCCAGGTGAAGTTGAAGGATTTAAAAATGGGGATAAAGTAGTAGTAATGCATGCTGAAGATTGGTTATGGTTCCTTAATGAATTAACTAACGCAACTAAAAGGAAACAATAAAACTATTGATTCTAATTAAGTTTTTTTGTATTTAATCAGTAAATAAGAATATTTAAAGTAAGTTAAAATATAAAAGTTTAGAATTTAAGCATAATAAAGAATGAAATATTATTTTTTGTTTGTTGATAATTATGAGTAAAATAACAAATTATTCACTGATAAACATGTTAATGGGTGCATCAACTAAACAGGGTAATGATATTGCTATTAAAAGTAGAAAAATAGTAAAAGCCCTTATAAAAGATAAAACCCAGCATTTAACACCGGAAGAGAGATCTATAGTGGAGAGGATTGTACATTCAACAGCAGATCCGGAGTATGCTGATTTAACTAAAATTAGCGGTGAATTTGTAAAAAAAAGTTTAGAAAGTCTTAAGAACGGTAAAGATATCCTTACAGATATTAATATGGTGAAAGCAGGTATTAATTCTTATAATGGAAATGTTAAATGTTACATAAATCATGAAAAAACACTTAAACTTACTAAAAAGAATAATATAACCCGTGCAGCTGCAGCTATGCAGGTTGCAGCTGTGGAAGAATTTGATGGAATAGTAGTGATTGGAAATTCCCCAACAGCATTACTAGAAGTTCTAAATTTATATAAAAATAATAAAATTAAGATTCAATCAGTTATCGGTGTTCCAGTAGGTTTCGTTGGTGCAGAAGAATCTAAAGAAGCCTTACATAAAACTGAAATCCCTCATTTAATAACCCAAGGCCCTAAGGGAGGGACGCCAGTTGCAGTAGCAGCTATTAATTCATTAATAAATCTAATTTAGTTAAAAACAAGAAATTTTATTTAAATAATTTTTTTTTTAGGAGTATTGATTAACTTGAAATCGGAAGAATTATTTCAAATAGCTAAGAAGTTTCTTCCAGGAGGAGTTGACTCTCCTGTAAGATCTTATAAACCTTACCCTTTCTTTGCAGAAAGATCTGAAGGCCCCTACATTTATGATGTGGATAAAAACAATTATATTGATTACTGTCTAGCCTATGGACCCTTAGTTTTAGGTCACACTCATCCTGATGTGATGGAATCAGTTAAAGAACAGCTGAAATTAGGTTCAGCGTTTGGTGTACCTACTGAAAAGGAGATAGAATTAGCGAAACTAGTTGTAAATAAAATTCCCTGCGCTGAAATGGTTAGATTTGTGAATTCTGGTACAGAGGCTACTATGAGTGCAATTAGATTGGCTAGAGCATACACTGGAAGAAAAAAGATAGTTAAATTTGAAGGCTCTTATCATGGAGCACATGATTATGTTCTAGTGAAATCTGGCTCGGGAGCAATGGGATTACCGGATTCATTAGGAGTGCCAGAAGAAACCACAAGGAATACATTAGTAATTCCATACAATTCTAAAGAAGCGGTTGAATCACTTATTGAAAAACAATCACAAGAGATTGCAGCTATTATTATAGAGCCTGTGATGGGTAATGTGGGTTGTATCCCGCCACGTGAAGGTTACCTTAAATTTTTACGTGAAGTTACAGCAGAACATGATATTGTTTTAATATTTGATGAAGTTATAACTGGATTTAGAGTTGCAGAAGGAGGAGCTCAGGAATATTATAATGTAACACCTGATTTAGTGACTTTAGGAAAGATTTTAGGTGGCGGATTCCCAATCGGGGCTTTAACAGGGAAAAAAGAGTTAATGGAGATGTTAACTCCACTTGGCGGTGTTTATCAAGCGGGAACATTTAATGGAAATCCAATATCAATTACTGCAGGTTTAACAACATTGAAATTGCTTAATCATAGTTTCTATAAAAAATTA
Source organism: Methanobacterium sp. (assembly GCA_015661405.1). Taxonomy (GTDB): domain Archaea; phylum Methanobacteriota; class Methanobacteria; order Methanobacteriales; family Methanobacteriaceae; genus Methanobacterium_A. Next base: position 21,569 of record JACWMK010000027.1, on the reverse strand, counting down.
AACCATAAAGGAGATTACATGCGTAGTGGAATTAGTGATATACTGGAAGATAATAATTTAGAATTTAAAATAGCAGGTTTAAGTTCCATGTTTCAATTATACTTTACTGATAAGGATGTATGGAATTATATGGATGCTAAATCCTCTGACACTAAAATGTTTGACCAATATTTCCACAATCTCTTAAAAGAGGGTGTATTTATACCGCCATCTCAGTTTGAATGCTGCTTCATATCCCTGATGCATGAGAAATCTGAATTAGACACTACTTTGGAAGCCATGAAGCAGTCGATTAAAAGAATATGAAAAAAATAATTATTAAGTAAATATTTTTAATCCACATTTTTTTTTAATTATATAATATTTCATAAATTTCATTAAAAAGATTAAAATGAAAATAGTAGCTGGTGTTGGAGAAAATAAAAATATAGTGGAAGCAGCCCGTCAAGTGGAATTTCCAGTAATTTTAGTGGATTCTGAAGAAGAATTCACAGAATTAATTTTAAAAGGAGAAGCTGATGCATTTGTTCGGGGATCCCTCGAAGCTTCTATAGTAATGGCAGAAATAAAAAATAAATATGGAAATATTTATCGTGCAGCATTCTTAGAAGTAGATGGAAATAAATTCTTTTTAGCACCTGTGGGTATTGATGAAGGAGATTTATTATCACAGAAAATTCAGATAATAAAGTTAGCCACGGAATTACTCCCAAAAATGGGTATGGATCCTAAAATAGCAGTATTATCTGGCGGTAGAGCTAATGATGTTGGAAGAAGCAAGAAAATAGATGAATCTATAGCGCAAGGTGAGAGTTTAACTAGGATCACAAGGAATAAATATATTGTTAAACATTACTATATATTGATAGAAAATGCAATAGCCGATCATGCAAACTTTATTTTGGCTCCTGATGGTATTTCCGGAAATTTAATATTCAGATCACTTATTTTACTAGGTTCCGGGAAAAGTCATGGTGCAATAACCCTGGGTATCAGTGAAATACTGGTGGATACATCTAGATCACAAAGTGTAGAAGGATATATAATGGCATTAAAATTTGCTAAATATTTAGCAGATTTAAGGAATAATGAATAAAAATTAAAGACTTATAAGGATAAAAATCAATCTATTCATCAAAGGAGTGGAAATGTCAGTTCTAACGCCAATTTACACAGCATACGAGTGGTATATCTCAAGAAATCTACGAACAGAAAACATGCCTCGACACGTAGCTATCATAATGGATGGCAACAGAAGATTTTCAAAAATACAAGGAAGTATAGATCCCATTGAAGGTCATAAACGTGGTATAAGTACTCTGGAACAGTTTTTGGATTGGTGTGTTGATCTTGGAATTGAAATAGTTACAGTCTATGCCTTCTCAACGGAGAATTTTAAAAGACCAAGAAAAGAAGTTGAAGGTTTGATGAATCTTTTTAAAGAGAATTTTGAAGATATAGCTCAAAATAAGAAGATACATAAAAATCAAGTGAGAGTAAAGGCTGTAGGTCAATTAGAATTACTTCCGGATGATGTGAGGGCAGCTATAAAAATAGCTGAAAAATCCACAGCTGATTATAATAAAAGATTAATGAACATTGCTATAGGTTATGATGGACGTTTAGAAATAGTGGATGCAATAAAAAAGATTGCTAATGAAGTTAAAGAAGGAAAAATAAATTCTGATGATATAGATGAGAAAATAGTTAATGATAACCTTTACACAGCAGGACTTGCAGATCCCAACTTAATAATAAGAACCAGTGGCGAGGAAAGACTCAGCGGTTTTTTATTATGGCAATCATCCTACTCTGAACTTTACTTCTGCGATAGTTTATGGCCTCAACTAAGGAAAGTAGATTTTCTAAGAGCGTTACGATCATATCAACAAAGAGATAGAAGATACGGAATTTAGAAATATAAATTTCAATAATATTTTTTTTATTTTTATCTCAAACATTTATTTCACAGTTCTACATTAATGCTAAATTTTAAGGAGTTATAATTTATGATAGACACTCATTGTCACATTGATTTTAAAGAATATAATAAGAACAGGGGAGAAGTAATGGATAGAGCTCAACAGAAATTGAAAGCTATAATCAATTCAGGGGCAAGTTTAGGTGGTAATAGGCGTACATTAAAATTTATGGATGAATATAATGGATTCCTCTATCCCACATTAGGATTCCACCCATCAAACGCATCAAAAGCAGATCATAATATAATTGAAAAGGCATTAGACGAGATAAAAGATAATATTGATAAAATCGTCGCGATTGGTGAGACAGGACTTGATTATCATGAATTAAATATTGATAAAAATAAAGAAAGACAAATAAAGGTATTTAAAACATTCATAGACTTAGCTAATGAATACGAGTTACCATTAGTGATACATGCACGCGATGCTGAAAAGGAGGCGTTGGATATGGTAATGAAATATTCATTAATACCTGAAGTTATATTTCACTGCTACGGGGGAGACGATGAAACAGCCAATAATATAGTGGATCAAGGTTATTACCTTTCGTTTTCAACAATTATATGCTTCTCCAAGGAACATCAAACCATCATAGAAGAACAACCAATTTCAAATATGTTAACTGAGACAGATAGTCCTTATTTATCACCTTTTAAAGGTTTGAGAAATGAACCATCCTTTGTTGAGGAAGTAATTAAAAAAATTGCAGATATAAAATCTTTATCAACAAATAAAGTTGATAAGATAACAGAAAAGAATGCTAAAAAAATATTTGGAATATGAAAAATGAATTTTTGAATATTTTTTTTTATTTTTCATTATCGAGTCTTTCAAATACTTTCTTTGCAGAGGTTATGCCATTTATGGATGCTGGGAATCCTGCATAAACTGCCATTTGGATTATTACTTCTATAATCTCTTCACGAGTGCATCCAACATTTAAAGCACCTTCTATATGGCTTTGAAGCTGAGTTTGAGCATTACCTAATGCTGTAAGTGCAGCTACAGTTGCAATTTCCCGATATTTTAAATCAAGCCCGGGACGTGAATAAATATCCCCATAAGGAAATTCCACCACAAAACGTACTAAATCAGGTGCTATATCATCTAAACTTTCCTTTAATCTTTTAAATCCATTATCATTCATCTTTTCAAGATTATTCTTACCAGTTTGATAGCGATTATCATTCATATTTTAATCACATCCTCGTATTTAAAAAAATATTTTCTTTCTAGAATATCCATTTTTTTTATTGTTATTAATTATTTATAAAATGGATTAAAATAAGATGATTTAAAGGTTTAAAGAAAAATAATTGCTTAAAAAAAATTAATTTAATATATTATTTTTTAGGTGGATAATTAATATGAAACCATATGTAATTTTAAACTCTGCCATGACTTTGGATGGTAAAATAACAACTAAAACGGGAAATTCAGAGATTTCAGGCTCAGAAGATCTTCTAAGAGTTCACAAGCTTAGAAAAGATTCAGACTCTATTATGGTTGGAATTAACACCGTAATAATAGATGATCCACGATTAACAGTCCATAAAATACCAGCAGAAAAATCGGATAACCCATTAAGAATAGTTATAGACAGTAGAGCCAGAACACCCCTTAACTCACGTATATTAAATGATGAAGCACCCACTTTAATAGTTGTTACTGAGAAAGCTCCATATGAAAATATTCAAGCATTAAAAGATAAAACAGCAAATATCGATGTGATAATAAATGGGGAGGATAAAGTTGATCTCCCACTTCTAATGAATGAACTATTTCAAAGAGGAGTGAGAACTTTAATGCTAGAAGGAGGATCCACTTTAAATTACTCAATGATAAATGAGGGGTTGGTTGACGAAGTAAGAGTATGTATAGCTCCTATGATAATTGGAGGAGTGAAGGCTAAAACATTAGTTGGAGGAGAAGGAGTCAATTATATGAATGAAGCGTTCAAATTAAAACTTAAAAAAAATTATACACTAGGAAAAGATTTAGTACTAGAATATACTGTGATTAAATAAATAAAAGAAGGATTAAAAAAAAAAATTTTAATATCTATTTTTTGAATATAAGTAGATATACACCTGCTATTATTAATCCAATGGCTATTATCCATATTAAATAGACATAAAACCAAGGAACTTCTAGCATTATCACTATTATTAGAATGGCGATTATAATGTATATGATACCCTGAAGTTTTTCATTCATCCTTTTTTACACCCCTTAACTAACCTTTATTCTGTTTAATCTATTAATTAAATTTTTCCATGAATGTTTAACATGTTTAATTGTAATTCTTTCGGAATCAAAATTAATATTTTTAGTAAAAACAAAAAAAGTGGTGGTTTTTTTTAATATAATAATACAAAATAGAATATTTTTTTTAGATTAATCCTTTCTTCTTTAAAATATTCACGGGATTACTTCTTAAAATCTTATAAATCTCTTTTTCAGGCACACCTGCACCTAAAGCTATCTGATAAGCAGTATCATAAGATATTAAATCCTGAGGTGCATGAGTATCAGTATCCATAACCAGATTAGCACCTACTTTCAACGCTACTTGAGCAACATGACCATTAGCAAGGCAATGCCCTCTTCTAGAGCTTAACTCCAATGCAATACCATTTTCTCTGGCAATTTCGGCCTCTTCAATTGTTATAAGTCCGGGGTGAGCTAAAATATCAACTTCTGGACAATTAACAGCCGTAAAATTCGTTCCCTCAAGCACAGGTTCCATCAACGTCTCACCATGTACCACTATAATCTCAGCACCTAATTTCCTTGCTTTATTAGCAAGTTTATCAATGATCTCAACAGGTGCATGAGTTATTTCAGCTCCAGGAATAACTTCAATATCCCAATTATCCCGAATATCAATAACAGTGCTAATAACATTCGTTATACTATTAATATTCGAAGAATCCACATGATCAGTTATAGCCACTGCCTCATGATCAAGAACCTGCGCACGCCTAGCTATCTCTGAAGGAAGAAGCTCACCATCACTAAATATACTATGAGTATGAAAATCTATTCTCTTGGTCGTAAATAATCCTCCCATACATCCATTTAAATACCATATTATTAAATTTATAATTTCAAATAGTAATATATCTAACCTCAAAATAATAATATGATACTATAAGCATAAATAATCTAGAAATATATTAAGGATTCTGTTTTTTTATATAACTAGATCCAAGTTTCTAAAAATTTTTGAGTTATTTTTAAATCTAAAAAAGAATATTTTGTATAAAATAATTAGTAAGTATTTTTCAATTAAAGAATTAGTATGTGATTATAAAATGAAATGTTCTATTTTCGTACCTGGACATATAACGGGTTTTTTTCAGATTATTGATCATCCCAATCCTCTTTATAAAGGTTCACGGGGAGCTGGAGTAGTATTAAATAAAGGGATTATAACAGAACTAAAAATAGAGGATGGTGCAGAGGATGTTAAAGTTAAGATAAATGGTAAATCTGACCCTAAAAATGCATCTATAACTTATAAAACAATTGATCTCATAAAGAATCGTTTTAAACTAGAAGATAAAAAGATTAATATTAAACATGAATTTCAGGTACCCATAAGCACAGGATTTGGTACTTCAGCTGCATGCGCTTTGGGAACATCACTAGCTATGACTAAAACTCTTAATTTACCATTAACATTTAATAAGGCTGCTTCCTTTGCTCATTTGGCGGAGATTGAGATGAAGAGTGGGTTGGGTGATGTGATGGCTGAAATAACTGGTGGAATAGTGTTAAGACTTATAGAAGGTTCTCCCGGAATAGGAATGGCAGATAAAATTATTGAAAAAAATAGTGAGGTTTTTATTATAAGTAAAACTTTAGGAGAAATTGAAACCTCCAAAATAATTGAAGATCCATATTATAAAAAGAGAATTAATCAAACTGGAAGAAAATTATTAGATGAACTTATTAAAATGCCAGATCTGAAAACTTTCATAAAATTATCCCGTAAATTCGCAGAAGAAACTTCATTAATGAATTCTGAACTTCATGAATTGGTGGAGATATTTGATGAAGAAACCATGGGGGCTTCCATGGCTATGCTGGGTAATACGGTATTTGCATTATCTAAAACTCCAGATATAAGTGTTGAAGATGTTTTAATTTCTAAAATTGATAATTTAGGCTGTAAATTTATATAATAAAGTTATTTAAAATTCAGTGTTTCGGCAGCCAATAGAAAAGGTAAACCACAATTATAATTATGAATACTAGTATTATACGAATTATTAAATAATACGTCCACCTATCAATTGCTTTCATTTTAAATCACTTAAATAATTGATTTAATTATTAAAATTTATTTTTTAACATCTTCGATTACGTAGTTAATTCCTTCATTTTCCAGTTTCCTAGTAATTGTGTTAGTCATTTTACCAACAGCGAATACTAATACATTTAAACCTCTTTTAGCTGCAGCTACTGTGGCTTGTGGAGTTGCAAATTCAAAATCAGCTGGTATATTTAGTTTATTAGTAATCGCACGTGATACAGTTCCCATAATACCCACACGATCAAATTTTCTCTGAGTATCATAATATATTTCTTCTATCTTCTTTAGATCAGAAGCATGTGAACCACCCTGGTTTATAGTGGGTAATTTAATTATCACTACGTATCCTGATTCTAGTTTTATGATACCGCCTAATTTAATTAAAGCTACATCTTCACCTTTATTAGCATTATTTAATACTTCACCATAAGCTGATGTTTTATGAGTAGAGGCGTAAAGTGTACCTTCATCCATTTCTAACCAAATTTCATCTCCTGATTTTAACTCTTCCCTAGCTATAGCTGGCCATATGGATTTATAAGTATTCATGGTATCCAATACTTGTTCCGCATATTTTTTAAGGTTCGTGGCCTCATTTTTAACTTTTTCGATTCCTCTTTTAGTGATTCGATAGTTTAAAGGTCTTTTACTGGTCTCAACAAATCCATCATCAGTTAAGCTTTTAATATTTTCAGAGACAGCTTGGATGGTTATTCCAAGTTTATCCGCGATATCTTTCTGGCGCAGATGAGGTTCTTGTTTAGCTATCTCAGCCAGTATTTGGAGTCGAGTGAATTCTCCTTTCGTTTTAAAGACCTTCATATTCAATTCCACATCACCATTTTTTTTTATAACTATATTAAATTATTTTTAATCCAAAGTTAAATTACCCCATTTAATGTTTCATTAAATATCTGTAGGAATTTACTCCTACTATCCTCCGGTATATAAGCTCCGCAAGCTACGGAATGACCTCCGCCACTGCCACCCACTTTCTCCGCAACTTTTCTAATAATATTACCGAAATGGATGCCATCATGAGCTAAAAGACGTGAGCAACGTAATGAAACTTTAATACCAGATTTTTCACTACTAATATCTGTAAAACCTATAATAGGTTTTTTCCAGTCACCATAACTTAAAATCATCCCCGCTATGGTTCCAATAACTTCACTTTTTATTTCATTACCATTAAAATACTGTAAATTCTCTAGTTGAGTTATCCGTTCCTCTTCTCGAACCCAATCCATCTTCTGAGCCAAATATTTACGATGCTCACGTGCTAAACTATCCATATCATCCAATGCAATTCCCCTATCACCCTTCAAAACTTCAAGGGCTACATCATGATTTTTATGACGCCCGCAAGCATTAATAGCAGTTGAAAATTCACTAGCATCCCTTAAAGGTGAATACTTCTTCTCTAATAAAAATTCATAGGCATCTCCAGATATTAATTTAGGGATATGTTTAACGTATCTATTAGGAACTTCACGCGATAACATTCTCACCAACTCTGAGAATATCCTTCTCTTCTCTTCCAAGCTTAAATCACATAATGATCTTTGCTTCCTACCATTCTTAGTAGGAATATCTAATTTATTCAACATTAAAATGCATTCATTACGATTATTTGTTATAGGAAGATTAACATCACCGAAATAAGATAAAGCAACAAATAATGGTCTAGTCTGTCTTCCATAAATTGATAAATCATTTACAGAATCTACCAAGTTTCTAGTAATTCCATCAGTAAGTATTCCATGATTTAAACCTTGAAGTTTACCATTTAAACTATTCTGCATATCTCCAACAGCACTTAAAACTCCAATCCAACTTAAATCATAGAATCCAAAGGTTTTAGCTAGAAGATAAGCCATACCTCCACCAGATATCTCATAGGATCCATCGATACCATAATGATGAGGATTTAACTCTAGAAAACTTCCATTAACATGATTTAAACTTCTAATGGGTGGATGATGATCTAAAATTAGAATCTTTGAAAGGGAAGTGCTAAATTTATCTAAATTCTGACCTGAACCTAGATCACTGAAGATTGTCACTTCATTTTCTGCTTTTAAATCTTCAATCATATCCAAACTTATAAATTCAATTTCATGACTTATTTCTAATCTATCCAAGGTTGATGAGAGTATAGCACCGGCTGATATTCCATCACAATCAATGTGGCTGTAAATCTTCACGTCTTCAGCTTCTTGAACCATTTTATGAGCTTTAGAAAACGCTTGATCCATAACGCCTATTTTAGTATTAACCATGCCATTAACTCCATAATTATAATAAAATTAAATATCATTCTATTCCATTTAACTTTATATTAAATTTAATGCTTATAAATAGATTTCTAAAATTAAATAGGATTAATTTAATACATATAAGGAAAAAAAATAGGATTAAAAAAAAAGAGAGATTTACAAAAAAACTTAAAAAATTTACGTTTTTTTTATTGTCTGAATCCATTAATCATTTTACTTATCCTCAAAATAATCTCTCTTTTAGTCATTTTCCCATCTACAATTACTCTTCCTGACTTCTCCCACCATAATTTAGGATAAGATTTATCCTTTTCTACTAAAGGATTCAAACCTAGTTTACCCGCAGCCCGTGAAATTTCTCTTAACTTCGGGGAGCTAACTGCAGTTTCTTTGGGAATCCTCCTCCCTTCTGCTTGAGTTCTAGTCGAATCAATATAAACTGGCCAAATTATAATTCTCCCACTCTCATTATTCAAGTTCAATCACCTAAAAAAATTTATATATTTTTAAAATTCATCTCTTAATTTATTTAACATTGCTTTAACTGTGTATTCATCAGGAATTATAGTAGGTATACCCTTCTCTTTTAGTGGTTTAGCGGTTACAGGACCGATTGCAGCCACTAAAATCTCACCATCTTTTAAAGGCTCCAGAAAATCATTCAATTCTTCTTTTTTTACCATTTCAAATAAATTTTGAGCAGTGAGAGTGCTGGTAAACGTCACAGCATCCACTTCTCTATTAATCACACTTTTTATAAGTTTATAAATCCTTTTCTTATCCTTAGGAAGACCTGATTTATAAGCCTCAGCTAATAAAACCTCTGCACCCATATCCTCCAATCCTTTCGGAAGAGTATCACGAGCAGCAAAAGTTCTGGGAATACCAATCAATTTATACTTTAAATCAATATTCTGGAAAACTTCGAGTAATCCTTCAGCAGTATAATTATCAGGAATGATATCTGCTTCTAAGCCATATTCCTGCAAATAATTTCCCGTACGAGGACCAATAACTGCTATTCTACAATTAGGATTTAACTTATCCTTCAAAGGGGTGCAATGTTTAAAAAGGGATAAAATTGATGTAGGTGAAGTGAATACCAACCAATCCAATTCATTTATCCTTTCACATAATTTAATCAGTGACTGGGAACTTGAAATTTGCAGTTCAAGCGTGGGTACCACTAATGCTTCTCCATCGTAATCTTCAATTATTTGTACAGCCTCTGCACTCCTCTCTAAAGGCCGAGTTACTGCTATTAATTTATTTTTAAAATTTTTCATAGTTGAATCCTTCTGAATACATCCACTACATGCCCTACAATCACAAGTGCGGGTGATTTCACATCTTTTCTTGCAATATTTTCTAATGTGCCTGTTATTATTCTCTCATTAGGCATGGTGCCGTTTTCTATAACACAGACTGGAGTTTTAGGATCCCTATATTTCATTAATTCACGCGTATTATCTTCTAATCTTCCTACACCCATGAGTATAATGATAGTATCTGCTTTAAAATCCCATTTAACTTGTTTTTCACTTTTAGTTGGATCTTCATGACCAGTTACAATGGTAACCGAGGTAGCCACACCCCGATGAGTGACTGGAAGTCCAACCGATGTGGGAACGCCTACTGCTGAGGTTACTCCTGGAACAGTTTCTATAGGAATATTCTCTTTTAATAGTGCTAACATTTCTTCACCACCCCGCCCAAAAACGAATGGATCTCCTCCTTTAAGTCTCACTACTTTTTCATAATTTTTTGCTTCATTTATTAAGATTTGATTAATTTCATCCTGAGTTTTATAATGTTCACCAGCTTTCTTTCCAACATAGATTAAATTAGCATTTTCTGCATATTTAAGGATTTCATCATTAGCCAGACGATCATATATCACTACATCCGCGTTTTTAAGAATTTTAACGGCTTTAAGAGTTATAAGATCCGGATCACCGGGTCCTGCACCTACTAAATATACCACCATTTTCTAGTTCACCAAAACCATTTTTTTTGAAAAAAAAGTTTTTATAATTTTTTTAACATTCCTTTAAAAAATTTTAAACCATCAACCGATCCTAAAATACTTTCAGAAGCTCTTTCAGGGTGAGGCATTATGGCACATATTAATCCATCTTCATTACAAACTCCAGTTACAGCTTCTAATGACCCGTTAGGGTTTTCACTAGCAAAGGTTAACACTATTTGATCCTGATCATGCAGTTTCTCTATTTCATCATTATAGTAACGACCTTCAGCATGGGCTATGGGCATTTTTATGACTTCATTTTGCCTGTACAAGCTGGTGAATAATGTACGATTGGTTTTAACCTTCAATTCAGTCCATTTACATATAAATTTAGCGTTACTATTTGTAGTGAATACTCCGGGAACCAAACCAATCTCTGCCAATATCTGTGCCCCGTTACAAATACCTAATACTGGCTTATCTTCTTTAACAATTTTTTTAACACCTTCTATAATGGGGGTGATTGCTGCTATGGCTCCAGCTCTCAAGTAATCTCCGTAGGAGAAGCCGCCTGGTATTACAATTGCCTCAAAATCTGATAGATTCCTATGATTCCACCAAATATAACTCGGTTGCCCTCCCGCTAACTCTAAAGCGTGGAATACGTCACGGTCACAATTGGAACCTGGGAATCTAATAATACCTACTTTCATCCTTTATTCATCCTTCAATTGGGGGGTTATTTTTATCTCATAATTATGGATAACGGGATTGCAGAGTAATCTCTGGCACATTTCATCCACCTCATCATGGATATTTTTTTCACTCTCTCCGGGTAGAGAGAATTTTATTATTTGGAGAGTTTTAGTATTTTCCACTTGGTATTCCAGAAGAGATAAAGCTCTTTGTATTGTAGCCGCTTCAGGATTCAGCATACCCTTCTTCAAACTTATTTTAACCTCTGCATCATATTTCATAATAGATCACACCAAATTTTTCGTCAAATATTAGTTAATGAATAAAGTAATAATTAGAAATTTAAATTCCACTTATTTTTATCTTCACTATTTAATATACGTGATGCCACCTGCTGGTAGGCTTCCATTACATTCGATTCTCCTTTACGGAATAAATCCTTATCTAAAACATCGAAAGTTTGAGCATCCCATAATCTGCAAGTGTCAGGACTTATCTCATCACCTAAGACTATTTCTCCACGATAATTCTTACCATATTCAATTTTGAAGTCAGTTAAAATAATATCTTTATCTTTAAGAAAACCTTTTAAAACTTCATTAATACGGAGTGTGATTGCTCTGATTCTTTTAAGTTCTTCTTGAGTAGATAAATTCAATGCTAAGATTATATCATCATTTAACATTGGGTCATGGTATTCATCACTTTTATAATCAATCTGTATAATAGGAGGTTCAAATTCCTGCCTAGATTTGAATGGAAACTTTCTAACAAGACTTCCCGCGGCTATATTTCTAATTATAATTTCTAGTGGCAGCATATCCAATCTATGGGATAACATTAATCCTGGTTCTAAGAGTTTAATGTATTGAGTTTTAACTCTACTAGTTTCCAGTAATTCAAAAAATTTAGAGGAAATAATTGAATTATAATAACCTTTTTTAGTAAGTTTATCTTTTTTTTTCCCATCACCTGCAGTGATATCATCTCTAAATTTAATTATTACTAATTCAGGATCATTAGTTTGATACACATCCTTAGCTTTCCCCTTATATAATAAATCTCCAATTTGTAAATCCATAGTTAACCTACCTATTCCTTTTATATTTATGATTTATATGAATTAATTAATTAATCCCAAATTATCAAATACTTTTATATTCATATAAATTTACAATTAGTGATATTGCAATAACTTTCTAATTCATAATCTAATTTATAATAATTAATTGTTAAAAGCTTTATTAAAGCATTCATTATCGGTGAAAAATCATGTGTGGAATTGTAGGATGCATACTTAAAGATAAAGATGCTGCACCAATACTACTAGAATGCGTTAGAAAACTCGAATACAGGGGTTACGATTCAGTAGGTATGGCCACTATCAGCAGTATATTAAACATTAAAAAGGATCAAGGAAAAATAGATGAAGTTGATGAAAAACTAGAAATAACTGACTTACCCGGTGTAAAAGGTATAGCACATGTAAGATGGGCAACCCATGGATTACCAACTAAAGAAAACGCACACCCACATACTGACTGCAAAAATAGGATAGCAGTAGTTCACAATGGCATAATTGAAAACTTCAAAGAACTAAGGAGAGAACTTGTAGAAGAAGGACATCAATTCACATCAGACACTGATACAGAAGTTATACCACACTTAATAGAAAAATACACGGATAATGGTGCTGAGTTAGAGGAAGCGATTCGATTAGCTATACAAAAAATCAAAGGATCCTACGCTTTAGCGGTTATATCCACTTTAGAACCGGATAAAGTTATAGGAGTAAGAAAAGAAAGCCCATTAATTGTAGGTTTAGGTGAAAATGAATACTTCATAGCATCTGACGTACCAGCCATTTTACAACATACTAATCAAATATTATACCTAGATGATAATGAAATGGTTATTCTAAAGGATACGGGAGTTACTATTAAGAATTTAAATGGTGAAATACTCACTAAAGAAGTGCATACCATTGACTGGTCGCCTGACATGGCTGAAAAGCATGGATTTGATCATTTCATGCTTAAAGAGATTCATGAACAATCAGATGCCGTGAAAAATACTTTAATGGAAGAATCGGAGATTAAGGAAGTAGTAAAAAAATTCGAAAAATTCCAAAGAATATGTTTTGTCGCCTGCGGAACATCTTACCACGCATCTATGGTTGGTAAATATCTCTTTGAAACCTTACTCGGCACACCCACCGATGTATTGTTAGCTTCTGAATTTGAATACTCATCAAATTCTTTAGATGAAAATACACTAGTTATATTAATAACGCAATCTGGAGAAACTGCAGATACACTGAAGGCTCTCAAAATAGCGAATAAAAAATCTCAGACTTTAGCTATTGTAAATGTAGTTGGAAGTACAGCAACACGGAATGCTCAACATGTCATATACACTAGAGCCGGTCCCGAAATAGGTGTTGCAGCCACGAAAACCTATATAACTCAGTTAACATCTATTTATTTACTAGCAATATGTTTGAGTGAAAATGAAGAATTAAACGAACAACTTCAAAAAATACCAGATCATATACAAGCCATCTTAGAAATGGAAGATCACATTAGAGAAATCGCCCGGAAATATAAAAACACTTCCAACGCTTTTTTCTTTATTGGAAGAGGTTTCTCCTATCCCACAGCATTGGAAGGAGCACTCAAACTTAAAGAAATTACTTATATTCATGGTGAGGGTTATGCAGCTGGTGAACTTAAACATGGACCTTTAGCGCTTATAGATGATGATGTACCTGTGGTTGCTATAGCACCTCCTGGAAAGAGTCATGATAAAACATTAAGTAATGTTGAAGAAGTGAAGGCAAGAGGAGCACAAGTAATAGCTTTAGGATCTAGCGAAGATGATGTTCTAAAATCAGTGGCACACGATTACATTGAATTCACGGATGAAATCAATGAAATTATATCTCCTATAACTTACGTAGTCCAATTACAACTTTTAGCATATTATATTAGTATTGAACGAGGTATAGACCCGGATAAACCAAAAAATCTTGCTAAATGTGTTACAGTGGAATAAAAAAAATAATATTTTAATCTAAAAATTAATACTTTAAAGAAAATTTTAGTTAAAGAAAAATAAAACTAATGTTATAAAAAAACTCCACTGAGAAAATTTTAGTATTATAAAGCTGGAATTCCATTAAATTTAAATATTTGAAGGGAATATTATTTATCATTAGATTATAAACTATTAAATGTTTATCAGAGTTGTTTTAAAATGAATTCTAAAAAATCTGGAACGATTTTTATAGTATTAATTATTGCTTTAATAGCTTATGGATCTGGTTCCGTTGCTAATGCATTTGATCTAGGTGGTAATTCAATGGTGAATTTAATTCCATCAGAAATTACATCCTTCAATCAGCAGCAAATAACTCAGATGAACGATCCATCTTTTCAACCAGTGTATTTGATTCAACAAGCCATAATTAATAATGATACTAACACTACCAATGAAACTCTAAATACAACAAATAATGATAATAATTCTGAATATCAAAACGATACGAATCAAAATAATCAGTAAACAATCACAAATTCAGAGTATTATTTAATTAAAATAATTGAAATTTAATTTTATTATTTATCAATTATTCAACTTCTTAATTTAAACTATAAATCCATTATTTGATGGTTTTATTAATCAATAAATAATTTTTTTTTGAAGGTGAGGATATAAATGTCAGATGAAAATAAGATTGGAGAAAAGATTCGTCATATAAGGGAAAATAATGAAATGTCAGTAAAAGAATTAGCTGATGCAAGTCACTGTAGTGTAGAGTTTATAATAGACTTGGAAAACGGAGCTTATATTCCCTCACTTACTCCTCTTTTAAAGATTGCCAGGGCATTAGGGGTGCGATTAGGTACTTTTCTTGATGATTCACCTCAAACAGGACCATTCATAGTGAAATCTGGCAAATCAGAAAACATTACACATTTCTCAGGAAGTTATAATAATCTTGAAGAAAGCACTTTAGATTTTTATTCCTTAGCATATGGAAAGCAGGATCGGCACATGGAACCATTCATCATTGAAGTAAGCCCTAAAACAGGAGAAAACAAGCTTTCATCACATGAAGGAGAAGAATTTATCTACGTACTGAATGGGGAAATAGAAATTCTCTATGGTCAAGAAAAATATCAACTTAAAACAGGAGATAGTATCTATTATGATTCTATAATTCCCCATGAATTACATGCATCAGATGAAATAAAAGCTAGAATACTAGCCGTTATATACGCTCCATTATAAAAAATAAAATTTTATCAAATTATTTTCTAAAATATAAAAAAATTCTTTTAAGAGGCATAAAGAAATGTTTACCACCAAAGTTACCCCCAGGTTCGGTGATGCTGATGGACTTCGGCATATAAATAATATAGCACTTGTAGAATGGTTTGAAGTAGGAAGAAACCCCATCTTCAGAATATTCACTCCAGACCTTGATTTAAGCTATGATAAATGGAAATTAATTCTAGTACGTACAGAATTTGATTATATAGGAGAAATGTACTATGGAAAAGACGTGGAAATCAAAAGTTACATTCTTAAAATTGGAAACACTTCCTTCACCATAGGACATGAAGCCTGGCAAGATAATGAATTAAAAGCAAGAGGCAAAGCAGTAATAGTTCATTATGACTTCGAAATCGGTAAATCCAAACCCATACCAGAATACATACGTAAAACATTAGAAAAACATCAAATAACAGAAGAAATAAATTAAAAATTTTCAGTCAAAAAAATTTTGAAATTAAATTATCAGAAATTCATAAAATTATTAAAATAAAAAATTATTAGTATTAGGTTGTAATAAAAAATGCTTTTTACAGAAGATACGGTTGGAGACTTCTTCGAAAAACAAGTGAAGAAAAATCCTAACCATGATTTCCTAGTATATCCCGATAGAAACCTTCGCTTCAATTATAAAGAATTTGATGAACGAGTTAATCTCTTCTCCAAAGGATTAATCTCATTAGGAGTATCCAAAGGAGATCATGTCGGGATATGGGCAAAAAACATTCCGGATTGGCTGACATTCGTCTTTGCCACAGCAAAAATTGGCGCAGTACTAGTAACAGTAAACACAGCTTATAAAAGCCATGAGTTAGCCTATGTCCTCAAACAGTCAGATATGAAATTCTTAGCAATTATCGATAGATTTCAGGATGTAGATTACATTGAAACAAGCTATGGATTAATTCCAGAACTCAAAACACAAGAAAGAGGTAAACTTAAAAGTCTAGAATTTCCATGCCTAAAAGGTTTAATCTACTTAGGACCAGAAAAACATCGTGGAATGTACAACACTAATGAATTAATACTTCTCGGTAAACACACCCCGAATGAACAGTTTGTAAATATTAAAAAATCTCTAAATAACCGGGAAGTCATTAATATGCAATACACCTCCGGTACTACAGGATTCCCCAAAGGAGTGATGCTCACTCATAGAAACATTTTAAATAATGGTTATTACATAGGAGAAAGGCAGAACTTCACGGATAAAGATAAAGTATGCCTTCCAGTACCTTTATTTCATTGTTTCGGTATTGTATTAGGGTTATTAGCGGCATTAACTCACGGATCAACCTTAGTAATGTTAGAGGCTTTCGATCCATTAATGGTTTTAGCAGCTATTCAAAAGGAACGATGCACCGCTGTTTATGGTGTACCAACCATGTTCATCGCTGAATACACTCACCCCATGTTTGATCTATTTGATCTAACTAGCCTCCGCACAGGAATCATGGCAGGTTCTCCTTGCCCTATTGAAGCCATGAAAAAGGTTATGGATGATATGTATATGAAAGAAGTGACTATAGCATATGGATTAACTGAGGCCAGTCCAGTATTCACTCAAACACATGCTGATGATCCAATAGAGAAGAAAGTTGAAACTGTAGGTACAGCTATGCCTCATTGTGAGGTTAAAATTATCAACCATGAAACTGGTGAAACTCTTGGCCCTAATCAAACAGGCGAAATCATGTGCAGAGGCTACAATGTTATGAAAGGTTACTATAAAATGCCTGAAATAACTAAGGAAACCATAGAAGAAGATGGTTGGCTTCACAGTGGTGATTTAGCCACAGTAGATGAAGAAGGTTATTACACTATTGTGGGTCGAATCAAAGACATGATTATCAGGGGAGGAGAGAATATTTATCCCCGAGAAATTGAAGAATTTTTATACACCATGCAGGGCATCAGGGATGTGCAAGTGATAGGTATACCCGATGAAAAATATGGTGAAATCGTAGGAGCGTTCGTAATAAGAGATGATGAAGCAGATATAACTGGAGAAGATGTAAGGGATTATGCTTCAACTAAAATAGCCCGATTCAAAGTTCCGAAACATGTATTCTTTGTAGATAACTTTCCATTAACAGCTAGTGGAAAAATCCAGAAATTCAAACTCAGAGAACAAGCAACAGAATTAGTAAAACAAGCTAAAGAAGAAAATAAAATTCTTTAAATTATAATTATAAATCATTTAATTTTTTTTTAATATTTATTGATAAATATAATTAAGTTAAAGCTATAATAAATACTTTATAAATTTTTTAGCATTGATTACAATCTTAAGGCAGTGCAATTATTATCTTAATTTTTTATTATTTAGCTTTGGTACTGTTTATTAACATGAAAAAGTCGTTAATATTAGCGCTATCATTAATTGGATTTGCATCATAGAAGATGTACCAATAAAGATTGTCCCCTACTGCAAAGTATACTTGGGCATGATATCCGATTAATGAGTTATTATTAGAAGCCATTACACCAGGGTTACCGTCAACGGTTATTTGTGTGATATTTACTAAATTAGTATTTGCAAACTCAGTATTTGCTATGTCAGTTATATTATCTGCTACATTATCAGTAGCTGCAATTGATGCCATTGACTCGGGGGCGTAAGCTTCAAAAAAGCTACTGTTATTTATTGTCATCATAGAAACGGTACTATTAGTGGTGTTTCCGATAATATTCCAAGATGAAGGATATGTAAACGATAAATAATTACCAGTATAATTTTTAGTTGGATTTGGAGTTGTATTCTTACTAGAACCGTATGTTGCAAATCCTATAATAAAAACAATAATTATAATTACAAAAATTCCAAAGATTCCTTTTAATTTCATTTTAGTCACCAATAATTATTTAAAAATATTAACTCTTATTTACCATAGCCATCAAGAACATTAAGAGGAATCTCCAGAAATTACCTAGTCTTGAAAAATCTACTATTTCTTGATAATTCTTTACAATTTCATTTCATTAAATGATTTTTTTTATGAAATATTTAGATAAATAAAGTTTTTTTTTTAAAATTAACTTTTTTTTTTATTTCGGTATTTTTTCCTAGTAGTAAACTAATTCAAGTAGTAAACTAATTCATTTTATCCAGAATTTATTAAGTTTTGAAATATTTATTAATAATAACCTTTTATGAAATATGTCCCATATAAATAAAAAATAAGCTATTTTATATTTAAAAAAAAATAATTGCGAATGAGAAGTTTTTAATGATAATTCTTAGAAGGAATAAGAAGATTTTAGAACTTTATCCTATTGGCAGTTCTAAGGGAGCTCTTAATCGGAGGAGGAAACCTTTATTTTATGGTTACTTGAAGCTTAGAAGAGTAGATAATCAGGTTAGGCCTTATAAATTTATTGTGAAGAATGATAAAGAGACTCTGCTTCCGCCTGGTGAAGCTTTAAAGATTTTGAGAAAACAAAATGTTTTCTTAGCAGGTAACGATCCAGATGCGGAGGAGATGCTTCATTCATTGAATATAAAGTATAGGAAAGCTAGAATTTGTAAACACTGCACTTTTGAAGGTTATATTACTTTGATAAAACGTGATAAATCTTACTTGTTTCATGATGAATATATTTGCCGGGTTTGTGCTGAAGAGGAAATTAAAAGAGAACTTAAAAGCCGGGGATTTGATGTTAATACTTTTAAAAACTTTAAAAATTTATTAAATAGAATAGGAAATTTAGAAGAAGTTTTAAAAATTTTTGATCCCAATTTTAACCCAGTTAAGAATCCTCAATTAACTCTCTATGATAAAATAGCGAGTAAGAAAGATAGAAGTATTCCTAAAATTTTAGTTGATAATCTAGATATTCCATCTGATTTTAAAGAAATTTTATTGAAGCAGGTGAAACAATTATTACCGGTTCAGGTTTTATCTCTTGATGCTGGTTTATTAGAGGGTGAGAGTCAATTGGTTGTTGCGGCCACTGCTAGTGGTAAGACTCTTATTGGGGAGCTTGCAGGGGTTCCGGGGGCTTTAGAGAATCGTAAATTTATTTATCTTACACCTTTAGTTGCTTTGGCTAATCAGAAGTACCGAGATTTTAAAAAAAGATATTCCCGTTTAGGGCTTAAAATATCTATAAGGGTGGGTATGACTCGTATAAAAGCTAAAGAAGAGCTTATTATTAAAGATGAAAATGTTGAAGATGCAGATATTATCATTGGAACTTATGAAGGATTAGACTTCCTTTTACGTAGTGGAAGAGCCAGGGTTTTGAGTGGTTTAGGTACGGTAGTGGTGGATGAAATTCACACTTTAGCTAATGCAGAAAGAGGGCCACGACTCAATGGA
Source organism: Methanobacterium sp. (assembly GCA_015661405.1). Lineage (GTDB taxonomy): Archaea > Methanobacteriota > Methanobacteria > Methanobacteriales > Methanobacteriaceae > Methanobacterium_A. The sequence goes on along the minus strand of JACWMK010000027.1, from coordinate 1,659 downwards.
TTAATTAAAAGATTAAAAACACTCTTCCCTAACACGCAACTTATTGGGCTTTCTGCTACAGTGAAAAATCCACAGGAAATGGCTAAAGAATTTGATATGAAATTAGTGGAGTATGGGATAAGGCCGGTGCCTTTAGAGCGTCATCTCATATTTGTAAAGTCAGAACAAGAGCGGGAAGAATTAATGGCTAAATTAAGTAGGAATGAACATCAAACTGTATCTCGAAAGGGTTTTCATGGTCAAACTATTATTTTCACTAATTCTCGTAGAAAAACTCATGAGATAGCGGATTATTTTAATCGAAGGAAGATTAAAGCTGCCGCTTATCATGCTGGATTATCTTATGCTAAAAAGGATGGAATTGAACGTCAGTTTTTAAAACAAGAAATATCTACAGTGGTTACTACGGCAGCATTAGCTGCGGGAGTGGATTTTCCGGCTTCACAGGTTATATTTGAATCTTTAACTATGGGTAATAAATGGCTTACAGCTAATGAATTCCATCAGATGCTGGGGCGGGCTGGAAGACCATCGTATCATGATATTGGTAAAGTTTACCTGTTACCTGAGGTGGGTCGTCAATTTGAGGATGAAAGTGAGGAACTGGTAGCGGTTGATTTGTTAGAGAGTGAAGTGGATGTTATAAAGGTAGATTACAGTGAAGATGATGTGATTGAACAGTATTTAGCAGATATATGCGCGGGTAGAGTTAAGAGTACTTCACAACTTCGAAGTGCTTATAAAAAAGTAGATTTACCTTTAGATTATGATGCTGCGTATGAAATTATACGAAATTATGGTTTCGTTAAAGAAGTTGATGATTCCTTAAAACCTACTAAGTATGGTAGAGCTGTTTCAGTGTCTTTTCTTCATTATGAAGATGCTCATTATATTCGTAAAAGAATGGTTAGAATGAATCCATTGGAGATTGCAGTTAATCTTGAACCATTTGAAAATGCTTATCTTTCTCAGAGACTTAATACTCATATTAGTCGGGCACTTAAAATGAATATTTCTTCACGCTTATTTGCGGATTCAACTCTTGATATTTTATCTAATTCAAGTTATCTCGCTAATATGGATCCTGCTTTTCAGGAGAAAGTTATAAATCTGCAGTTGGAATTCTTCTCCTGCAATTGTAAAGATAAACCTTTCTGTACATGTTTCCAAGCTGAATTATCTCGTAGAATCCTTAAATATCGTATTCAGAAGAGGGATCCCGTAGATATTAGTAGAAGATTACTGAAAGAATTTGAGATACACGCTTATGCTGGAGATATTTACAGTTGGCTTGATTCAGTTATTAGAATGTTGGAGGCTGTGCAAAGAATTGCATATGCTTTCAATAGGAAAAAAGTAGTCCTCGAGTGTAATAGATTAATTAAAGAAATTGAAAATTAAAATTAAATTATATATTTAAATTTTTTTTATTGTTTTGTTGGTATTATTTTTAATTCATAAATTTAATAATAAAAACTTCCTTTTTTATTCAAATATTTAATCTAAAAAATTATCTTATACAAAAATCATATATTATAGAGAATATCTATTTACTTGATTTTTTTCTTTTAATTTTTCATTAAAGTTTTTTTGCAAATATTTTTGGAGATTTTTATACAAATTTTCTTTTTTTGCCTTTGTTTTTTGCCAATTTGTTCT
>JACWMK010000087.1 GCA_015661405.1 Methanobacterium sp. | reverse complement strand
TAATGATTAAATACTCGGATCATCTTAAAAAGGAGAACATTGAGTTAATATTCACGAATAAAATTGGAACAGAAGAGATGTTAATGGATTTGGAAGTGGATACATGGAAGGGATGATGAATCATGATGGTGTGAAGTCCTGTGGAAGACTGTATTTTATTATTCAGTAAAATACTGTCATTTAAAAAAAAAGGGATGGAAGGGTTTTTGACTGAACAGTTTTTTTTATAGGTGAACTAATGTAATTTTCCTGTTAGGCGGATTCATAATATTATAAGTTAAAAAAAAAACTAGTTTTCGAACTACAAAATTCTAGTGGGGTTGTAATTTAATTGGAATATTTCATTATAGTTAACTATATATAAAATATCTATGACGGTATAACTAAACCTGATGATCAATTACAGCCTAGGGCTGTTGGAACTAAAGTCACTCCTAGGGAAATTGTGGAGCTAGAGTCTTTAATTGAAGCTGGTGTGTATCTTAGTGTCTCTGACTTTATATGAGATTGTGTCAGAGATAAACTCAAAGCAATTAAGGTTGTTAAGATTCGTGTAATAATGATTTCAGAATTTTCTTTTAAGTGTTATTTTGAATTTTTTAGTAATTTAAATTGTTTTTTTTGACTGTTACCCAAAAAATTAGTATTATTTTTTTTTCTATTATACTGATAATTTGCATAATATTTTTTAGCTATTAACATCATATAAAGTAATGTTATAATATTCTTTTAAAATAAATTCTGAGATATTTCATGTTGAAAAAGGATTCAGATGAAGTGAAAAATGTCACTGTATCTTCAAGAAGTGATATTGATTATGATAATGAATTTTTTCTATTAATAAATAAGTCTTATTTTTTTTTATTAGAGTTTGAGTGAAAAGTAATTATTTAAAAATTTTGTACTTTATGAATCTATATTTAGAAAATACAGTTATATTTATGTAAATGGGGGGGGAGATAATTTGCAGAAAATAGGTCGTAGAGATTATATTTATAGAATATTATTTCCCAATAATATTAAACCAAATTGGAATGCTGCACTTAATATGTTTATAGCATTAATAGTAGTTTTAATTATATCTCAGTTGCTTAAGTTAGGAAACTTGACTGTTGCATTTATATTAAGTGGAGTACTTATTAGTCAGATTGTAATTTTAAATCTTCCTGTTAAATTATTAACTCGTATTAATATTATAACTGCTATTATTATTGGTATAGCTTTTTTTGCTGCTGCTATAGGTCTTGTAAATGATGTGATAGCTCTCGTATTTCTATTAATATGGGTTTTCTTAACTTCTAGTTTAAATATCTTAGGAAAAACAACGGGAACATTAGGTTATATTGGACTGGTTGTTTATATTATTGCAATATTAGCGATAGTGAACACTAACTCTACAGCTTTCCAATGGGGTTTTTGGGCATTTTTAGGTGCTTTAATCGCTGCATTGATTCTGTTAATACCTAAATTATTACGACAAGATAAAACCACACTTAAGTTAGCGGCTAGCGGCTTTATGCCTAATGTAAATACAAATAATTTAATACAAGCCAAAGCATTATTAGAAAAAAGTCATCCAACTCCTAAAATTAGAAGTATTGCTGAATTAAGTAGGATTTTACTTACAAGTAGACAATTAAGTAGGACCCTTGAACCAAATCTGATAGGAGAAGCCAAAGAAATTTTTAAGGAATTCTATAAGGAAAGTAACAAACTCAGTGCAGAAGTTGTTGGTGATATATTAACAGATAATAAAAACCCTAATCTAGATTTAACTATTTTAAATAAAAATATCAATAGAATGGAAGCTGTTAAAGATTTAGATGAAAAAACTCCAATTATTCTTGCAAACATGAAAAAGTTTCAAGATGTATTTGAAAAGGCCAAAAAAGTTCTTCAAGGAAATTTAGTATTAGATATTCCACCATTATTAGAATCATCAGAAATAACATCCAAAGAAAAATTGAGAGCTAATTTTAACTTGCATAATATGTATATTCGTCACGCGATCAGACTTTCCTTTGCTGTGGGATTAGCTTTTATTTTAACCCTAGTGAATACTTCTCATAATTTTTACTGGATTACCATATCAATTTTGGTAGTTCTCCAACCAGATATAACCAGTACTTTTAACAAAATGATCATCAGAATAGTGGCAACCACTATAGGTGTAATCCTAGCCATAATTATCAGCGGAATTTTATTCAGCCTAGGCCTTCAAGTAATCCTTTATGGATTCATCCTTTTATTGTTAGCTATAATAACAGCCTATTTCCGTTTAAGTTATCTTTATTTTATAGTCGCATTAACTATGCTAATAATATTCCTTCAACCTTCAGGAGACATACTTGCTACAGGATTAGCACGTATTAGTGATATTATAATTGGATCCGTCATTGCTTTTATAGTGGGATACGTAATTTTACCAAGCAAATTACAAGTGAACCTACCACAACAGGTTATTAAAAGATTTGAATCAAATATTGATTACATTCGATTTGCAACCAAACCTACACTGGAAAACAAAAAGAAAACATCTTTAGCTCTACAGGAAATGATACTTAGTCACAATAATCTTGAAGCAGGTATCAGTAAAGTCGTTAACTCTTATGATGATGCTGGAGATGATATCAAAGTTTTAAATTCACTCGCCGAGGCAAGTGATCGGCTTTCACGAGATCTATCAACCTCAGTTAAAAGAGTAAATACTACAACAGAGACTCATCCCATCTGGGAATCTACCACTACTAAAATGGAACATATTCTAACTGATTTAAAAAACTCAGTGGAAAATGATACTGATCCACAACCTGTATCTTATTCAGATTTTATATCAACCCAAATTGAGGATACAATTGGTTCAAGTGATATGGATACAAAAATAGTTTTTGAGTACTTAAAATGGATTATATCGGATATTACTAGTTTATATGATTCAATAAAACATGCTAAAGATAGTGGAATCTTTAAGAGATATAAAAATTTATAAATTTTAACATCATATAAATATAAAATATATATAAAGATATGAGTTTGAAAATCCATGAAGCGACATTTCCAATTGATCTTAGAAGTAATATTATCTGTTTTAATATTAATTGATGTTTTACTTCTGAGTTTAATGACAGTTGGATTAATAGTTGGTATCCATCTAACTACAATTTATAGTATCAGCACTTTCGATTTAATAGTAGCAATACTAATATTATTGGATTTAATATTTTATAGAATTAAAAATCGGCAAACAAATTTTTTTAGTAGAGTATTTTTTAGAGATTATTGGTTTTTTTTCGTAGCTATAATTCCTTTAACTTTTATTTGTTTCAATATTTTCCATTTATTTAACTATACAATTATTATAGGTTTAATTGGAATTTTCAGGATTTATGCACTTTACAGAGTATTGTTAATAGGAAGTAGTAGAGTACGTAAATATCCATCTAAAACAAAATTAGATTATGCAACTATTGTACTTTTTCTAGTTCTTATTATTGGTTCATATTTATTCTTCATTGCTGAACATGCTGTTAATCCTGAAGTTTCTACTTATGAATCAGCAATGTGGTATTCCATTGTTTCAATGACCACTGTGGGTTATGGAGATATTGTCCCAATTACAGCAATTGGTAGAATAATTGGAGTTATTATAATTTTAACTGGTATGGGTTATGTTAGTTTAGTTACTGCTACATTGGCTTATTCATTTTTAGATTTCTTTAGAAAGGAAAGCCGTAAAGCTGCTGAAAAAGTAGAAAATAGAGTAGTTGATTATGAAGATAAATTAGATGAACTCATAATGCAAGTGAACAAACTAGAGAAAAAAATTGATGAAAACAAAAAGGATAAATAAAAAAATTTTAAGTGGATTTCTATAAGTTTTTTTAAATTAACAAATATTTCAATTAATATTATCTGATAAAATTTGTAGCCGTTATTAGGAGTTATATTGCTTCATAGTTAGCCGTATGGTCTCTTATATGATGTTTAAATTAAAAACAGTCAATTTTTAATCTAATAATTTATGAAATAAAAATAATTTTTTTTTTAAGTATTATAAAATCAATAATAATTAGGTTAATTAACAAGATGTGAACTTATTGATAAATATTAGTTAAATTTCTGAAAAATTACATTTATGGAATTTTATTATGACTAACTCTAATGAATTTGCATATAAAGTTGAAAAAAAGCTTAATAATGTCGAAAGAGAATTGCAGAAGAGTAAAGAACACGAAAATTTCCTTTTAAATTTAATAGAAAATTCTTCTCAACCATTCAATGTTATGTGTCCTGACGGTAAGTTGGGGCTAGTTAATAAAGCATTCGAGGAACTCACTTATTATACCATTGATGAACTCAAAAGTATAGACTGGATTGAAACCCTCACTCCTCCTGAATACTGGGATATGGAACGAGCAAAGTTAGAAGAGCTTCAACGGACAGGTAAACCTGTAAAATATGAGAAAGAGTATATTCGAAAGAATGGTACGCGAGTACCTATTGAATTATTGGTGCATCAGGTTAAAAATGATGATGGGACTCTTCGTTATTATTACTCTTTCATAATGGATATTAGTGAGAGAAAGAACTTTGAGTTAAAAACTCAAGAGTTGGTTGAACAGTTACAAGAATTTAATGAAGATTTAAGGGTTTCCAATGATGAGTTACAGTCTTCTGCTATGGAGATTAATTTAGTTAATGGGAAACTTAAAAATAAAAGTAAAGAGCTAATTAACATTAACGAGTTACTTTCGCAGAGCGAGGAAAATTATCGGATGCTTTTTGAGTCCATGAATGAATCGTTTATTCTTGGTGAACTTATACCGGATCGCTATGGAAATCCTTACGACTGCAAATTCCTGGTAGTTAACCCGTCTGCAGCCTCTGATTTTGGAATGAAACCAGAACAACTGATTAATAAGAAATTCACTGACCTTCCACCTGAACTTGAGCCACCATATTTAAATGAAATTGGAAAAGTTGCAACCACAGGAATATCCATAAGAAATAAGGAGATTTATAACCCCATTAACAAAAATTATCTTGAAATTGATATTTATTCTAGAAAAGCAGGTCTTTTCGCGGTTCTTACTCGAAACATCACAGACCGTAAACAAGCAGAAAAGGCTTTAAAGGAAAGTGAGGCAAGGTATCGTAGTCTTTTTAAGAATAATCATGTAGTAATGCTTTTAATTAAACCGAATACAGGAGAAATTATAGATGCAAATCCGGCTGCTGAATCTTTTTATCTTTATGATAGGGAAAAATTAATTGAAATGAAAATTACAGATATCCGCATATCGGAAGATGAAAAAGTATTTGAGGATATGTCAAAGGCTGAATCCGGTGAGAATAATCATTTCGTATTTAAACATCGATTAGCTAATGGAGAAATCCGGGATGTAGATGTTTACAGTGATTATTATTATTGATGGTGAAAATTTTCTCTATTCTATAATTCATGATATTACGAGACAGGTGAAAGCTGAAAATGAGTTGCGTGAGAAGAAGGAAGAGTTGCAAACAATAATTGATTCTTCAAGGACATGGATTTTTTATAAAGATAAAGAAAACCATTTTTTGCAAGTGAATAAGGCTTATTCAGAATTTTTAGGGATATCTCAGGAGAACCTAGAGAATATGTCTTTATTTGATATTTTACCGGAGGAACAAGCGGAGGATTCTTGGGATGATGATAAACAGGTAATGGAATCTGGAAAGCCTAAGTTTGATATCATAAGTCATATATCATATAATGATAATGTTAGGTATCTTTGCACGGATAAGATTCCCTATCGTGATGAACATGGTAACATTATAGGCATAATAGGTTTTGCCGTTGACATCACTGAACGTAAACAAGCTGATGAAGAACTGAAAAGCACCATGATAGAGTTAAAAAGGTCCAACCAGGAGTTGAAGCAGTTTGCTTATGTAGCTTCCCATGATTTACAGGAACCATTAAGGATGGTTTCAAGCTTCACACAACTACTGGAAAGAAAATATAAGAATGAACTTGATGAGGAAGCCTTAGAGTATATTAATTATGCTGTGGATGGTGCTAAACGGATGCAATTATTAATAAATGATCTTTTAGCATATTCCAGGGTTAATACTAAGGGCGGGAAATTAGAGGATGTTGATTTGGAGAAAGTTCTGGATGAAGTTTTATTTAATCTGGAAATATTAATAGAGGAAAATCAGGCAGTTATCACCAGAGATCCTCTGCCCAAGATTTGTGCTGATCACCGTCAGATGGTGCAGCTATTTCAGAATCTTATTACAAATGGATTGAAATATCGTAGCGATGAAACTCCACAAATAATAATTTCTGCCCAAAAAGAAAAGAAATATTGGCTGTTCTCAATTGCGGATAATGGTATTGGAATGGATCCACAGTACAGAGAACGGATTTTCCTACAGAGAACGGATTTTCCAGATATTTAGCAGATTACATACACATGATGAATATGAAGGAACCGGGATAGGATTGGCTATAGCTAAAAGAATAATAGTAAGACATGGTGGGCGAATATGGGTGGAATCCGAATTAGGAGAAGGCTCAATCTTCTATTTTACTATACCTATAAAAAGATTTAAATAATTACATTTTTTTTTTAATCTGAAAGAAATGTGATTATAAATTTACTGTGATAAAAAAAAAATTTTCTTTTCTATTTTTTTTATTTAAATTATTGATAAAAATTATGAGGAGTTCAAAATGAAATGATCAATAATTTCTATTATGATTTAATACTTCATAGGTCATGTTATTTTTAATAAATATTATATTTTTATATGTTGATAATAAAGAATCTACAAAAAATAATGAAAGGACTTGCACTTTTTGTGGTAAAATAACTAGCATTGAAGGTGATGATGCATGTTTAGGATATCTTCCAGGCTAGATATGTTTTCCGTCTATAAAATAATTCAAAACAGATTTCCCATCAATTTCAAAGATTGTTTACTTTTTATCTGATGACTTTTTTAGAATAGCTATTCCTCTTTGTGTTATCTGTGCTGAAAAAAACCTTAAGCCAGTTTTTTCCATTATATCCACTTTATCATCATTATATAATTTTATAACATTTTCATCTAGTGTTCTATCGTCAATGCTTAAGTTATATTTTAACATTTCCCTAGTTGCGTAATCATGCGGGTTCTGTTCATAAACTTTATATAAATATCTTAAAATTCCTATTTTGAGTTCTCTGTTTTTCATTTAAATTCTCCTTTATTATTTATATAAGTAATATACTATTTATTTAAAATAAAAATCATTAAAAAAAAACTATTAATATTTTATTATATCATTCATCATTAACAAATTTTACTTCCATGAATTTATATTTAGGGCATTTTATTAACATCTTTTAATCAAGGATAATAAATGAATATATCTTCATTACAAGCATGAACATAAACATCATATAACCCATTAACTTAGAAATCATAAATTTAAATTATGTTAATGAACATGATAACCCTAATAATGAGCTTTTATCAGTTGTAAGGACCTACAGAATACATTAGATATAGTCAGAATGGCTATGCTAATAATTATAAAATTCAGATATGATAGTTCAGGCGATTTAAGACAAATAAACGTAGAAGCAAATGGTGAGATAGAATCAAACTTCCCAACAATTAATTAAAAACAAATCATAATATAAAAAATTAATCTATGCAAGAATGTTTCAATAGAGTATGTTAATGTAACTAGTGGCTAATTAGAATTTACACAGTATTTAACTGTTAAAAAAAGAGTGAAATAAGTTTCTATGTGATTTTGATAATATATTGTTGATTTATTGTAAAAACCTTACATAAATCATGAATTTTACTGCTTAACTTTATTTATTAAATGTTTTTTCTAGAATACTCAGATACTATTTCTTGAATGTAATGACTGACTGGATTATCACCCATTGAAATGTTTATAGCTAGTGGGTTGTGATTGGGGTGTAACGCTGGTGTAATTATTTATGCTTATAAATATTAATTTATGATATAACTAGAATGGTATTTTTAATAATAGTTGTACAATTCTTTTTTTTTTATAATTATTTTTAATAAAAAAAAATATTATGTTTAAATTGAATTAAATTATAGAAAATTTTGTGAGAGAATATTTTATGAGTGTTACTGCTAATTTGCTTAATTATTGTCTTAATTTAGTACAGACTTTGGGTTATTGGGGTGTTTTTGTTGGAATGTCACTTAATATGACAGGTATTGAAGTTCCAAGTGAAGTAATAATGCCTTTCGCAGGATTCGCTGTTGCTCAAGGAAGTAAAATGACATTATGGGGATTAACTATAGTTGGTGCTTTAGGTGAAGTTGTTGGTGCCTTAATTGTGTATGGAATCTGTTTAAAAGGTGGTCGACCATTACTGGATAGATTCGGTAAATATTTCTATTTGACACCGAAAAAACTTGACGAATCGGATGAATGGTTCCAAAAGCATGGTGATGCGGCTGTATTATTTGGTCGGATGATACCTGCGGTACGTAAAGTAGTATCTAT
>JACWMK010000086.1 GCA_015661405.1 Methanobacterium sp. | reverse complement strand
CAAATAAAGGACATTCTTTACGTTCCAAATAATGGGGAGATTGTATATCTCAGGGAAAATTCCAATATAAGTACTGGTGGTGAAAGTATTGATTTTACAGATGATGTACTGGAACAGTATAAAATAATTGCCATAAACTCAGTAAAAGCAGTAGGTGCAAAAATTTGCGGGGTGGATATGATCATCCAAGATATAAAAGCAAAACCAGATAAAAACAATCATATCATTATCGAACTGAATGCCAATCCAGTACTTTATCCACACGATTTCCCTTATAAAGGCCAAAACAGAAACGTTGAGAAGAAAATACTTGATTTATTAAGATTTTGATAGTGAAGCAAATAAACAAAAGTATCTAAAAAAAATATTCTTGATGAGGATGTTTAAGGTAAACCGTTCATACTATCACCATTAAATAAATTTTCATGTAAATCTTTTTTAGTTTTTAATTCAATTATTCCTTCATCTTATAATTCTATTATTATCTCCCAAACTAATTCTGGTTTTAAATCTAATTCTTCTGAAATTTCTATGGGATATTAAATTCCAGCATGAGTTATAAAAAAAGTTTATTACTTATTTTCTAGCTAGATCCTTATAATCTATTGTTATATCACTAGTTTTATCCACATTAAATAAGCTTTTGATGATTAAACCATTATCAAATCGTATAATATTTCGTTTTAACTCCGACGATAAATTAGCAAAAAAAATTGCTAGATTTAGGTAAAATACATAGCTACATGTAAATCATTGACAAATATGTTTCTTTAATGTACTTTTACTAGACAACATAATAATACTCGGCTACAACTCAAAATCAGCCTTACAATTCATTGCAAAATCTTAAAAAATGGAGTGGGTTATTATATTATCATTTTATAAAATTAACCGAAAAGTTTTTATACTTTTAAAATCAAGTAGTTGATATCAATGTGTTGATATTAATTTAGTTATATTAGCTTATTTGGATAAAAAACTATATAAAAAACTAGTTTTTTTATCAATATATTGATAAAATTATCAAAAGGAGATGTAAAGAACAATGTGGAATAATGAAAATATTTGGAATCTTAAAGGATTTCATGCAATAACAAAGAAAATGCAAATATCCGGAGATATTAGACTATTACACTTAATAGAAAAACATGGACCAAGAAATGGAGCAGAAATACTGGAAGAACTACAAACCATTAGTGACTCAAGAATACAATACATGAATCACATGCACCCTAAACGTTTCGGATACTCCAAACCATCACCAAGCTATGTGTATCCCGCTCTGAAGAAAATGGAATGCGAAGGATTAATAAGTAAAAATAAAGAAGATAAATACGAATTAACAAAAAAAGGAAAAATATCTTTAAATGAACTCCATGAAGTTTTTAAAACAGATAAAAGAGGAAAGGATGATGCATTTAACATAGAAAATGCATTTACAGAACTCGACAGTAACATTGACTACCTAGAAGATACGGAAAAGAAAAACTAAAAGACCATCTAGAATCGATAGAGAATTTGATTATAAGACTTAAAAACATAAAAGAATTATTAGAACAATAATTAATAATATAAACATTAATTATTTTAAATATTTTTTTTAAAATAAATTTTATTATGATTTTATTTGAATTTAATAAAAAATTAATGGGAGGGTACTAGTCACGTTTAACTGGAATAGGAAATTAAGGGATTTAAGTGATGTATATGGTAATATAGAAGAAGTGAGTAGACTCGGACCCTTAAGAATCTGGATTCTGCAAGTTCTAGATAAGGGGCCTAAAAATGGAGTTGAAATCATGGATGCTATTCATGAACTCCATGAACAAGTCCACCACATGAGAGGAGAAATAGTCATGCATTCACTAAATCGTAGGCCTATAACTTCTCGAAGACCCTTACCAGGATCTATTTATCCCATGCTTAAAAAAATGGTAAAAGAAGGATTAATCATCAAACAAGAGGATGGAAGATATAAATTAACTGAAAATGGACAAAAAACCATCTACAATATAATCGGAACAACCGATACTGATAGGTACAATGGTGATAATGCTATAGAAAACGCGATAAAAGAAATCGATAATTACTCTTCATTTCTAGAAGATGTAAAAACTGAAAAATTACAAGCCTACGAAAAGCAGATAAATATTATAATTGAGAGACTTAAAAAAATTAAAGAATCACTTTTCAATGAGTGAATTAAAGGTTAATTTGGTTTGGTTTGTTTATTTTAGCTCCAAACTAAGCCATATTTCATCAATACGTGGCTGAAACTTCCATATCATTTTTTGCACTAATTCAAATGTATTTCATTCTTCAAGTTTTTTTATTGCATTTGCAGCACTAACTCGTACAATACCATAATCATCATTTAATGATTTTCGAAGTGGTTCAATGACAATATAAATAATTTCAAATAATTACCATTTAACTATACCATCACATTCTCTACAATATTTTTCATATGCTTCAACAGCATCTCTAAAATTAACAAATACATTATCTTCACCAATAATATCAATCAAACCAGAACGCTCCAATTGATCTTTCAAACGAGGAATAGGTATAGTTATCACAAAAGTAATGTTACTACGGGATAATATTTCATGTAAATTTTTCAACATTTCAGCAGAACTATAATCAATATCACTAAATCCAGCTGTATCCAATACAAACCATTTAATAGGACGCCTTGATTCATTCACTAATAATAAAGCTTCACGCATTAATTTATCAGAATTAGCATAAAATAAATCCCGATTAAAACGATAAACTATTAAACCATCCATCGTATCATCACCAGGAGAAATTGATGCAAAAACCCATAGCCCTTTCTCATTACGTGTAAGATAACTATTAAAAGGACTATAACTATTACTCAAATGCCAAAGCATAGAAATAATTACAGCGACAATAATACCCCAAAGCACACCAAATAAAATCACCGTAGCCATAGTCACCAAAGCCAAAATAAATTCAGATGGCATCTTACTCCGGATATCTTTTAAACTTGATAAATCCACCAAATTAATTCCAATAAGAAAAACAATACTTGATAAAGTAGCAATAGGTAAAAACGAAATAGGCTTAGTTAAAAATACAAGAACCACCAAAACCACAGCAGCAGTAACAAGTGAAGCTAATTGACTATTAGCTCCAGATTCAACTGCCACTTCCGTTTTAGTAGGGCTACCATTAATGACAAAAGTACCAGACAAACCAGCAACACCATTCGCCAACGCTAAACCCACAATGTCACGATCCTCATCTATCGATTCAAAATTTTTAATAGCATAAGCTCTAGAAGTAGCGGCACTCTGTGCAATTATTACAATAAAACAAGCACCCGCAGCTATAAACAAAGTGTAATAATCAGAAACGTAAAATGTAGGAATACTAAAAACAGGCAAACCACTCGGAACATAACCCACAGATGATACACCAATTTTACTAAAATTAAACATCATACTAGCTATAATAGTACCAATTACAGCTATTAATGCCCCTGGAAACCTTTTACTATAAAATCGCGTACCCACTATGAAACCAACAACTATTATAGAAACAATAAGTGTCGGAATACTCGTCACCGGTAAATGCATTAAAAAACTGATTAACTGTGGAATAGCATCAATACCACTAGTGCTGATACCAAACATTCCAGATAACTGACCTATAGCTACTTGGATTCCAACTCCACTTAAAAAACCCACCAAAACAGTACGAGATAAAAAATCTGCAACAAAACCTAATTTAAATAAACGAGCAGCTATTAACAAAACAGCACATAACAATGCTGTTGATGATACTAAAGCAATATACTTAGCACTACCAGGTGTAGCTAGCGGAACCATAATACTAAATAATATAGCAGCAGTAGCAGAGTCAGCACCAACTATTAAATGACGAGAAGAACAAAATATTGCAAATATAACCAATGGAAACAATAATGTATAAATACCCGTAATTACAGGCATTCCCGCAATTTTCGCGTAACCCATAACCTCCGGTATCGCGATAGTTGCTATAACAACTCCTGCAACAACCTCCATTGGAATTTTAGAACGATCAAACGGTAAAATCCCACCTAAAACCGAATGTCGGATCTTCTTCATCATATTATCATATTTATTCATTTAAATTTACCCTTGAAAAAAATCTTAACAACAATATATTAAGTTTTTAAAAGTAAATAAATACTATTTCCTTTATTAAAAATTATAATGATTATACCCATATATTTAAAAAATAAGGTAAATTAAATGTGTATTTCATGATAATACATTTAAATCAAATACAATTGAAATAAAATCTCCTTAACGGAAAGAAATCGAGGAAATGATTTATAGAAGGTAAAAGTTCACGAGCATCAGTGGCAGACTTAAAGATCAAGATGAGAGTATCAGTCACACTGCCATTAACAATTATAAAAAAAAATGATGCTTGAATAGATCAAACTAATATACTAAAAAAAAAAGATTTATGAGGAATTCCTAAAAATTCTTAGATAAGAAAACTTTTTATTTCCTTCGAAAACTAAAATTTATAACTTTTTTTTAACCAAGATTACTTTAAACCTAATCTTAGGGCGCGCAAGAGAAAAAGCCACGCACCAATGTAAAAGGACACCCACCATTAGAATCCATGGAAATATACCAAGGTAGTGACCTAGCCATCCGTCAAAATGAGAAAAATGATTATTTCTGCTGCGAAACCATAGGCGTCACCAAAGATCCATACCGGATTTGGATCCTTGACTGGTATCATGATAAAATTAGTTTCCCCCAACAAGTAAAAATGGTCAAAACATTATATAACGGTCCAACCACACCCATATGGGATGGTGCAAGATGGAATGTTTTAAAAATCGGGATTGAATCAAACGCTTATCAAGTGGCCTTAGCACAGCAAGTCCTTGATGAGGGGAATTATCCGATCAAAGAAATTACCAGTGTAAAGGATAAGAAAACCCGGATCACGGCCGGTAGCGTAGATTACGAAAACGGACTAGTAATGGTCCCCGTTGACCATCCATTATATCCCACTTTCTTGAATGAATACGTCAGTTTCGATGAAGGAGAACATGATGATATCTTAGATGCTGATGATATAGTAAGAAGATTAATTCTTCAAAACCTAAACGAATACATGGAATTACCAACATGGTAAGAAAATGGTACTATGGTAATATTGAATGATAAGTTTACTTCAATAGCTCAAAAAAAAGGGAAACTAAGTGTATAATCTTGATGCATTTGCTTAGAGCTGCAAACATTCAATATGCTGATTATAATAGGAGCAATAATTAGAAAAATATAACTAAGAAAGATTAATTTTTTTATTAATTTATGTGAAGTATGATTTTTATTGAAGATTTTTTTGTCTTAAACGATTATCTACCATTATTCCTAAAATAACCCCCTATAACTGCAAAGAAAAAGTATCCCAGAACTACAGCAATTAAAACAGCTATTTGGATATAAAGACCCGTATTTATATGTATATGCCTCTGATAACTGCTTAACAAGCCAAGTATTGTTAAAATTATTCCGAAATAAATTGCATATTGTATCTTTTTTTCTTTAGCAAAAAATGTAGTGACAAAAGCTCCAATAACAAGAGGAATTATTCCATCTACAAAATTAATTATTCCAAAAGAAGTAGAGCCAACTATGCCGGTAATTATCATTAACAAATCAGAACAAACTAATGCAATAATAAATCCTAGAAATATTGATATAATAGGATGAAACCTATTATTTACCATCGATTCATTATTCTTAAATTTCATGTTGTTGCTAGCTTTTGGCCTTGAATTGGCTAACTTTTTTTGATATTTTATTAAATACCCCATCTTATTCTAAGTACCTTTTCATTTTTTTTCCTGCATATAGGGCAATTCCAATATTCTTTTTTCACATTATTACTGAGGATATCACCCGTATTACTAGTCAATACTTTAACTTCACTAGTACAACCGCAATTATCACAAGTTCTTTCTTCTATTTTACTCATATAAATTCCTCGTGTATCATAATTAACTTATTCATATTAACTAATTATCGTGATAATACAAATTCTACATTCCCATGGTAAGTATTCAATTAAATTCACTGTATTTGCTATCATCCCAGTAGTTGACCCATTCTCAACCTTCAGAGGATAGGTACATATAAGTAAATGAATTGTAGTTAATTAAAATCATATTTAAAATTAACTTAGAATTTAATCTAAATTCCTAGATATAATTCAATTTCGATTTAAAATAATTTTTTCAACTTCTCTTTTCGCCTTTTTTGCAGGTTCAAAATCAGGATTTAATTCAAGTGATTTACTATAACAATTTAAAGCTTCATTGTAGTGATGGAGTTGTTGATTGGTTTACCTTTGTAATAGTAACTTTCTTCTGCTGGAAGACTATCTCGGTTGCTTTTTGATGGTATTTTAGTGCTTCTTCTAAGGTTCCCTTTTGATCTTTGTTTTTTATTAATATTTCTGGAGGATATATAGAAGAATATTGATGCCGAGAAGAATATGGCTGCGAAAATAAATATTATAAATCCTATCTTATTTCCC
>JACWMK010000026.1 GCA_015661405.1 Methanobacterium sp. | reverse complement strand
ATCCTAAAATAGTTTCTCCATTTGATGTGATTAACCCATCATCGTGGAATATAGCTCTTTTTCCAATCGCAGGTTCCACTGTATCCATATGTGCACAGAAAAGCAAGGGTTCTAAAGATTCATCTCCTGGTAAAAATCCATATAAGTTTCCAGTATTTCCTCCAATTTTTTCACCTACTAAATCCTCATGAAGTCTGAATCCTAATTCACTAAGCTTAGAACTTAAATAATCACAAACAAGTCTTTCTGAAAGGGAAGGACTATAAATTGAAACTAAATCTGAAAATGTTTCTAGTAAACGTATTTTATTCATTAGTTAATCACCTAATATTGAAAAATATTAAATTTTTTTTAAGTAAAAATATAAATATAATAAATATTATTTAAAATTTTATTGAAATTTACAAATTAAATAGTTATGAAATATTAAAATGTAAAAGTATTTTTAGTAATTTAGACAATTTATTATATTTAATTTGGTCTTATAGAAATCATAATATAATGCGATGGAATCACATATGGCTTATAATAACATTCCACATTTTAAACGTAATCCGACAGAAAATTCTTACACAATTATGATCCCATTTTTCTAAGTAAAAAATTACCCGACCTCCCAGTATTATTTGATAATATAATTTTCACAGATTAATACTCAATAGTTTTAATAAACTGTTTTAGTAATTTAAATTACCAATATTAATTAGAGTTTTCCATATTCATAGATTAATTCTTCTATTTTCCCTCCAGAATTTAAATGTTTTATTAGTCTTTGAGCAGGATTTTCTAAGGATTTTGCTCTCTTATATAATGGTTTTAATAATTTTTCTTCTTTATTCCCTCTTTCTTTTAAACTTTCTGATGCTAAATCAAGAATTTCTATTAAAAGCTTTATAAGTTTCTTTTCATCTACAAAATCGGGAAGATAAGATTTTACAAATATTTTTCGTAGTTCATTTAAAGAATAAGGCTTGTTAATTAAGATATTATCCTCATCTAAAATTTGATTTATTTCATCTATCTGATTTATAAGTCCAAGGTGAAAGGCATGAACAGTCATTGTTTCATTAACTGGCTGACAACAAACACTTCTAAATTCTATTGTGCCTCTAAAAGTTAAATCTTCAAATTTAAAAAGTCTAAGATAATTAAAGTCTTCTTTCTTTGGTTTAAAGGTTATTTCATGATATTTTCCACCTTCAAAGTATTCTCCATTTATCTTCTCTCTTTTGAAAAACTCAGTTATTATAGTAGGATGGAGGTTAATGTACTTTCCTTCCTGTTCAGTACAGTATATGCTTGTACTGAGCATATATTCAAGAAGCTCATCAATACTTTGTGGTATGGGATCATACATTCCAATGTTTTTCTTAGTATATCCTTGCATACTGTTTTCCCATAGCATATCTCGACTACAAGTTAATTCCATGTTTTCTCCGTTTAAAACAGAGTTAGAAAACAGAATAGCTTTTATTGGCTCAAGTTTGGAAAATGCATTTAGTGTGGGTATTAAATCATCAAAATTAACATCTATATGAATCTGTGATGAACTAGTAAACATACCAAATTCTGGCATGTCATGAAAACACATTTCATCCTCATACCTTTTATATGTGCATAAATGATGATACAACATTCTGTATCTTCCATTTGGTATTGGAATTTTTTTATTATATTTTCTATAAGGATTAACACCAAAGCCTGTTAGAGTATGATTTTCTTTAATTAATACATCTTGAATAAATTTGTAATATTCTTCAAACTTTTCTTTTACATCGTACAAATTTTTTACTTTTCCAAATGAAATTTCGAGATTGTTATACGAACAATCATAATTAAATATATCATTCGTTATTGGATCTTCAAGGGCACATATTATACCATTTTCATCTCTGGCTTTTATTTTGAAGTTAAAATAATTTTTAAATTTTACAGTCAATTCATGAATTAATTTAAAATCTACTGCCTTTCTGTTTAAGTTGATGATAGGTAATTCAATTTCTATTCCAGCAAAAACATCTCGTTTTAGCTTTGTAGGTTCAATAAATCGTTGGTATATTAACTTTTTAATTTCCTCTTTTTTCATCTTTTCACTCACATGGGATATTTTTGATGCGTTTTCCAGCGTACTAATGGTTTGCCATGTTTTTGTAGTTGTAGTGTTATGTGTGAATATTTCAAGAAGTTTCAGGATTTGAAATCCAATAATAAACTCTAAACTAGAGTATTTTTCAAATTTTACAATCAACACTAATACCAAATAACTTACAGACCCACTAACATTTCATAATCTCTTATAAAATAAGTTAACAATAGTTATTTATTTATTTTTTAATTAATTAAATTTTGTAGTTTAAATAATTATAGCTCCTTATAATTTTATCATGAAAAAAATGATTATTTTTTTATTATTAGAGATTTGAATATGCATTCACCATCTTAAGCCTAAAAATACATTATAAAATTTGTCTTATAAGAATAATATGCTTTCTAAACCGTTAAATTCAATATTGATGCTTACATATTTATTAAACTATAAAAATGGAACATCATTTAAATTACAATAAAGAAGACTAGAATTACTAATTTGTTAAAGAAAATATTTAAAATTATTTGTTATAGAAAATTGGAACGATAATCGCTTCAAATGTGTTAAAAAAAAATTAATATAATGGTTTTATCAATTAAAATCATTTCATAGCCATGTTTTTTTAAAACAAATGTTGAATTTGTTGTTTCGAGAGTTAAAAAAGGATTATTCCAGAAAAATATAAACAAATATACACCAGAATCCACTAAAAGAACCATCATACTAAATGTATTTTTTTTAGCAGGTCTCATAATAACAATAGACCACAACTCAAATATAGCTCTACAAAAACTATCAGAAACCTAAAAAAACTAAGACCTATAATAAATAAAAATTAGTTGTTATTTCTAATTTTTTTTTATTTTTCAGGTTTTTTTGATTATTTTTTAAAGAATAAAGGATACTATGTCGAAATAGAAATCAAAAAACACATCCCAAACTCATTAACTTAATCCTCAACGAACTTTATAAAATGAAAAGAAGTAACGTTGAAATGTAATCTCTGGATATTTAATTAAAAGCATAAATAATGAAAAAGAGAAATCTCAAATATTTTAATGTTAATATGGAAAATTAAGTCATCACTTAATTATAAGATAAAATGCACTCTTTACTATTTTAATTTTATTATCTAAATTTTTGGGTATGGGATAAATAAAGGTACTTTAGATTTATATTTGAGGTATGTTTTACCATATGTTTGAATTAATTGTTTTTCTTCCGATTTTGCTGTGATATAAAATAACACTAAAAATAGGAAGGTGCTAATAAAAATAAATGTGAATGGAAATACGAGGAACCATCCTAAAATCATTATTATCGCTCCAAAGTACATAGGATTTCTAGTGTAAGCATAAATTCCGGTAGTTACTAATCCTTCTCCCAATTTCTCATATGAATCACGAGAATATCTCAATCTAAGACCTTTAATACCATAATATATAATTATAACACCGAGAATAATTAAAATAGCCCCGATAAAAATTCCCACAGGATAAATTAATGATAAATACCATGGTAAGTGGAGTAGTAAGACTAATCCTATAGGAACCAATAGGAATAATAATAGAAAAATCGCTACACTAAATAGGAAAGGTATAAAAGACTTTTTTCTAACTTCTTTTTTCTTTTTAACTTCCTTTCCTGTATCATCTTTATCTTTTCTTATAACAATCATTTATAGCCCAATATAAATATTCAATTTTAATTATAAATATTTTCTTTTAAATTTTTAATCTAATTCGTTTAAACATATTTTAGATTCACAGTACTCTTTTGCCCAGTTATGTATCGCATCTAAAATGGGAATGACAGCTTTACCTTTTTTAGTTAGTGAATATTCCACTTTAGAGGGAACTTCAGCATAAACTTTCCTGTTAACTAAATTATCTTTTTCTAATTCACGAAGCTGTTTAGTTAGCATTCGCTGAGATATAGTGGGTAAAATTTTATTAAATTCACCAAAACGTAATTTCTCATCCTTTAATGCCCATAAAATCGGATGCTTCCATTTTCCCCCGATTTCGTCGATTGCTGCTCCTACTGGACAGCAGTACTCTTTTTCAGCCATTAGATCACCCATGTTGATGTTAGATATTTAGTATACAATGGAGCAGTATATAACTCTTTCATCCCTACTTAATTTAAATAAAATATTAAATATTTTTTATAATAGATATATGTTTAATAAAATAATTTTAATATTTTATTCCATTTTTTTTAAATTGATAGTATGAATCTCTAAAAAATAAAAGACACCAAGTATAAAATAGGGAATTAAGTTCAATAATAAAAAAAAGGGGTATCATATGGTTGAAAAGAATAAAAAGAAGGTGGAAATCAAAGTTTCTGGGATGAATTGTGCTTCTTGCGCCTTAAACGTTAAAAAATCCTTAAATAAACTTGAAGGTGTTGAAGAAGCCCATGTGAATATTGGAACGGAAAAAGCAACGGTAGAATATGATTTTGAAAAACTTAATCTCCCTAAACTAGAAAAAGCCGTGGAAGAAGCTGGTTTCAGTGTTGTTAATGAGAAAGTAATTCTGAAAATTGGTGGAATGTCTTGTGTCATGTGTGTGAAAGCAATAGAAGATGCACTTGGAAAACTAGATGGAATTAGCAAAGTAACCGTTAACCTCACTGCTGAGAAAGCATATGTCACCTATAATTCACAGATGACCAGCATAACAGATATGAAAGATGCCATCGAAGATCTAGGTTATCAATATTTAGGAGTGGAAGGTGAGGTAACAGAAGATCTTGAAGAAGAACTGAGAATTAAAGACCTTAAAACTAAAAGGAATAGAATGATTGTGGGTTTTGGTTTTGGAATTCCACTTGAAGTCTTATCCTATGTTAGCATCCATCTTCCAATTCCTATTTCTCTTTTCATATTTATAGTATCCATCATTCCATTCGCCTATGTTAGTTATCCTATATTCAGTGCTGGTTTCCGCTCGCTTAGACACCGAAACCTGGATATGGATGTTATGTATTCTATGGGAATTGGTGTTGCTTACGTGGCAAGTGTCTTAGGTACTTTTAGTATTGTATTAACTCCAAATTTTTTATTTTACGGAACTGCACTTATACTCGCAGCTTTTCTAACAATGGGACGATATTTAGAGACAAGAGCTAAGGGAAGAACATCAACAGCTATAAAAAGTTTAATGAAATTACAGGCTAAAACAGCTACGTTATTACGTAATAATGAAGAGATGGAAATACCCATTGAAAATGTTCAAATAGATGATATAGTGGTGGTTAAACCTGGTGAAAAAATTCCTTTAGATGGAAATGTTGTAAGTGGTGAAAGTTATGTGGATGAATCTGCCGTCACAGGAGAACCTATTCCTGTACTTAAAGATGCTGGAAAATCGGTTGTTGGTGGAACCATCAATCAAAATGGAGTGATAAGATTTAAAGCTATGAAAATAGGTGAGGACACTATGCTCTCCCAGATTATTAAACTGGTTGAAGAAGCTCAAGGTTCAAAACCACCAGTTCAAAGATTAGCTGATACAGCAGTGAGTTATTTCATTCCCACCATATTAACCATTGCTATTGTGTCTTTCATCTTCTGGTATTTAATCACTGGCAGCACTCTACTTTTCGCTCTTACAGTTTTAATATCAATTTTAGTTGTAGCATGTCCCTGTGCACTGGGATTAGCAACACCCACAGCAGTTACAGTAGGTATTGGGCGGGGAGCAGAGTTTGGTATTCTAGTTAAGAATGGTGAAGCATTGGAAATATCTGAAAAACTTACAACAATGGTATTTGATAAAACAGGGACTCTTACTAAGGGTAAGCCTGAAGTTACAGATATATCATCCATTGGAATTCCGGATAATGATCTATTAAAATTTGCTGCTAGTGTGGAAAAAAATTCACAACATCCACTTGCAGAAGCAGTAGTAAAAAAAGCCCAATCAGAAAATATTGAAATAGTAGAAAGTCAGAATTTCGATACTTTTGGTGGAAAAGGAGTAAAAGCAATAGTTGATGAAAACGAAGTAATTATTGGAAATAGAGCACTGTTTAGAGATAGAAATATTATAATATCAGACAATGTTGAAGATCAATTATATAAATTTGAAAATAAAGGAAAAACCGCAATTTTGATTGGAGTTAATAATGAATTATCTGGAATAATTGCTATAGCTGACACATTAAAAGAAACCACGAAGGACGCCATCGAAGGTCTTAAAAAGATGAATCTTAAAGTAGTCATGATTACTGGTGATAATGAAAGAACAGCCCATGCAATTGCGGAGCAAGTGGGAATTCAAGATGTAATTGCTGAAGTACTGCCCCAAGAGAAATCACAGGAAGTTAAAAGACTTCAAGAGTCTGGAGAAATTGTGGCCTTTGTTGGTGATGGTATTAATGATGCACCAGCACTTGCACAATCTGATGTTGGAATAGCCATAGGAAGCGGTACTGACGTGGCAATAGAGAGTGGTGAAATCGTTCTTATAAAAGATGACATCGAAGATGCCGTTGCTGGAGTTCAGTTAAGTAAAAAAGTAATGTCTAGGATAAAACAGAATTTATTCTGGGCTTTCGCATATAACGTTGTGCTTATCCCTGTTGCCGCAGGAGTATTGTATCCAACATTTGGCATTATTTTTAGACCAGAATTTGCAGGATTAGCCATGGCATTAAGTTCAGTATCAGTCCTAACCCTTTCATTGCTGTTAAAAGGATACGTTCCACCTGCAAAAAGAGAAAACGTTGTAACTTAATTAAGTAAGATATCAATTTCATATTTTAATATAAAAAACAAAAAATATTACAGGTGAAAAATTATGGCAATTGACCCTACATGTAAAATGGATGTAGATGAAAAGACAGCTAAATATGTAAGTGAATTTAAAGGAAAAAAATATTATTTCTGTGCTCCAGGTTGTAAAGTAGAATTTGATAAGAATCCTGATAAATATGCAGAATAATGTTTAAACAATTTTTTTACTTTTTTTAAAGTCATTATTGAAAATTTTGTTAATTCTCTATTAATACATTATATGAAGATCGAGATAATGCCTAATTAAAAAATGTATCATTTAATCCTTAAAAATAGTTATTTAATAAAAACCTATTACATATAGATTTTTATAGCAAGAGTTTTTTTTATTTATTTATATTTTACTTTTTGCTTTGTCTCGTATCCATTTAGTTAATTCTAAATGTTGTTCTAATTTTGTTACTTTTAAATCTAATTTTTTGATTGCTAATTGTTTCAATTCATCCTCAGTCAATAGTTTCTTTAAAAATGCAATTTCGTATCCGCCTTCGTGTGGTCCGCCTTTTTCGTTTACCATTTCTTCTCACCTATAATATTTTTTGGGGCAAAATTTTTTTTTGTTCGATTAAAAAAATATTTTTTTTATTTTCGGTTTATTTTGCCTTATTACATTGTTATGCAGAATATTATATAAACTTAACGATCGTTAATTTTTTAATGTATTGTTTAATAAAAGAATACTTATATTCAAATAAAATAGGTATAACATCTACAATGAGAACCACTAGAGTTTTTTTCCTTAATTCTATTGGAAATTCACTTTTTTGTCTTAATTAAATAAACATCTAGTTTCCCGTATTGACATAAAAATAGTATATATTATTTATTTTTAATTTAACCGAATAAATAATCGGTTAATACTTATAATACTCATTATACAACTATAATTGTGAGTATAAAAAAATATGAGGAGGAATTTTTAATATGAAAATAAAATCATCTATGAATGTGCCAACTGAGGAACTATGATGCGATGTGTTTGTTAATGTATGCCCATCCTATACTAATGTATGCAAGGTGTAGTTATGAGAGTATTCTGTTCAACAGGTAGTTTAGGTGACTGTGCAATGATTGAAAGAGAAGACTATATGTACTCAAATTGTATGAATAAAAACATTTAATTTAGAGATGCAATGTACGCAAAATGGGTCCGCCGAAATGAAAATGATGAAAAAAAATAAAAATTAAATTCTTTTTTTTTAATTTTATATTATTATTTATTTTAATTAATTAAATTGAAGACTATTTACTATTTTCATGAAATCACTATGCGCATATTGGGTAGTTGCATTTGGTGAATAATCTAAGCGAGCCTCATAGAAATACTCACCTTTTTGTAATATGACTTCTTCAATGAATTCATGAGGATCTCCTAATTCACCATATTCTGCTACTTTAAATACCATGTCAGAACCATTTAAGCCATTTATATTCACAGATTTGTTAGACACTAACATGTAGTCAGGATCTGGAATTAAATTTCCGCCATTATCATTAGGGTAAACTTGATTGTATACATCCACAATATTTGAAGTAATATAATTACCTAAATTAGTATTATTATTTGGATTAGATTTTGGACCAATCAAATTAATCTCCACTGCATTAGAACCATTATTAGGAACCAAAAGAATCACTGTTGTATTGGAATCTGTATAACTATCATTAATTTCCCAATTATTAGGATAATTAAAGGAGAATACTTGTCCATCATAATTCGTGTTAAACAGATTGGAATTAAATAATAAAAAAAATATTACAACCGCCCCAATTAAAATTATAATAAAATTTTTTTTATCCATTATTTTTTTAGTCCCCTAATGTGGTATTCAATTTAAAATTTTTATTTCTTAAACTAACTTTTTTATTTGTTTAAATCTTTCTAAGATTAAATGTTTCTCAAAATTTAATCATTTTTTTAATTAGAATTTTTTAATTAGAATGTTATGAGAATAAAATTATTTGATGATTATGAATATAACATATTGTATTATAGAAATAGATTTTTTTAAAGTTATTTTAAATAATATAGTTTGATGTCATTCAAATCCCCTTAAATATTCCGTTTACTCTAACCAGCCTTAATTTCTTATTTATTGTATATATGTGTTGATACCATGTTCATAATGTTTATCAGAAATAAGCTGATTAAATCTGCTTAATCATAGTGTTATATTGTTTACTTCGATGAATTTCATAAACTCATCTCTATGTTTTAGTACTTTTTATTTTGTATGAAATGTAATCGTACATAAATTTTATATGGTTTGATTTTGCAGGAAGTTGGTAATATGGATAAATTAACGTTAAGGTTTTTCATGCTGTGAGTTGACTTAGGTTAACTGTAGAGAATAGATTTTTAACCTTAATTCAAGTGGAAAATTAATTTTTTCTACTTTAAATAAGCATCCCCGCTTCCTGTATTTAATATAACACACGTTATAAATTCTGTGTTTTATATAACGCATGTTATATTTTCCTTATTCCTAATTTAAGCTTATAAAACAACCCAAATTTTATATAGTACTCATTACAAAATTAACTATTGTGAATATACTTCTTGAATTATAAAAAAAAGGAGAAATGATATAAAATGAATTCAATGAAAGTGCCAAAAACTGAAGCAACTATGATGCGACAACCGGCAGCGCAGAAGACTGTGCATTGATGGAAATAGAAGAATGTATGTGCTCAGATTGTATGAACGAAAAAATGTTTAATTTAGAAGGTAAAATGTACTGCAAAATGGGCCCCGCCGAAATGAAAATGAGTAAATGAATTAAAATTTTTTTTATCTTTTTTTTAAGAAGTATAAAACTTTTAACTTTAGAAAAAACTAAACATTTTAACTAAATCTTATTAATTGACTTTATCAAAAGAATAAATTTTTTTTTTTAGTTGGCAGTAAACTGTACTAAATGATAAATTATGACCTGATATTTCAGTGCAACATAGTATAAGTTGTCCGCATTACACATATTCTAATTCATGTCTAATTTCTGGGATGCTATTTAATTCAAAGGACTTACCATCTTGCCTTATTTAATTTAAAAATTGTTATAAATTATTTATTTTCTATAACACGTGTTATATATTATTTATTTTCAAATTAAACCAATAAAAAACGGAAACTTTATATGGGGCGCATTACAAACAATTATTTGTAGAGATAAGAAAAAATAAGGAGGAATTCATATATGAAAATGGAATCCATGATGGTGCCAAAAACTGACGCTACTATGATGAGATGTGTTTGCAATGCATGTGCATCCTATACTGATTGTATGCAAGGTGGAGTAATGGGAGTATTCTGTTCAACCGGTAGTGCAGGTGACTGTGCAATGATGGAAATAGAAGAATGTATGTGCTCAGATTGTATGAACGAAAAAGAATTTAGTTTAGACGGTAAAATGTACTGCAAAATAGGCCCCGCCGAAATGAAAAAAATGAGTAACTAAAATTAAATTCTTTTTTTTTAAATTATTTAGAGTTGTTATTCAAATTATTACTATTTTTAATCTGACTTTTTTCTATCAAAAAATAATTTTTATAATATTAAAATGATTTAAACGACTCAGTTTGTAACATAGTGTCCCTAAAAGTGTTGGATTTATAATTATATTATTTTTGTTATGAAATAACCATTTTTCTATTATATACGAATTCATTCCCTTGTACTCTAGATATCTACATGTTAATCGGTTTAGATTGAATAATTTTTTTATTTGTTGGATTTTTTTTTTAAGTTAAAATTTTACCATCATAAATGTATTTTATAGATTTTACAGAAAACTTTATATATGAATATAACGATTGTTATAATAAGGGTTATTCATAACGATCGTTAAGTTTGCGATTGAATTGTACCCTTCCTTCCATCGGATGATAAAATGCATCAGAAAATTCCTAAAAAAAGTTAAAACATCTAAAAATATATCTATCCAAACTTTGATTAGGGAGGAAGAGTAGCCTTTAAGAGGTGCTGGAGATGTGTAGATAATTAAACAAAGAAGAAAATTTTTTGCAACAAATAGAAAAAAATTAGAAATGGATATTTTTATTGGAGGCGGTGAAAATATCCCAATTTAGAGGCGTTGAAGATATATAGATAAAAAGAAAGAATGATATAATACCTAAACCAAGGCTTATAACTCTATATAATTCTATCACGATATTTTAAGCCTTGGCTTTTAGGAAAAAATAAACTATAGGCAAAAAAAGTTAAGAACCCATTTGAATATCAACCAAATATTTCTAAAAACTCCAAATATTTCATAAAACATCTGTCTAGGATCGTTGAAAAGCTTCTAACCGAAAATCAATTCATTAATTTAATCATCTGCCAATAATTAAAATGTGTGAATGTATCATCTATTTTTTTCGGTTAGTAAGCAAATATAATTTTTTATGCTGAATAAACTTTCTTCTATTTGAATAATTACATGATAAAACCTAATCGATTTAGCCCAAAAGTAAATTACCACTATCAAAACAAAATCGATATATAAAAAAATTTATCTTTAGGTATGAATATATATTATTCTAAATTATTATAATTCTATAAATTGTTCTAACTTTTAAAATTTATTATTTAATCTCAAAAATATTAACTACACAAAAACTTAATTATAAAAAATCTATTATGTAGTAGGGGGAATTTAAATGGCTGATAACGTAATAAAGATTGATGTAACTGGACAAACATGTCCAGGACCGTTAGTTGAATTCCGGAAAGCATTAAATAAAGCATCTCCAGGAGATATTGTGGAAATTACTGGTAATCATTCTGCTTCCAAAAAAGAGATACCGATGGCAGCTGAAGATATGGGCTTAGAGATCGTAGATATACAAGAGAAAGAAGGAATATGGAAAATTAAAATTCGTAGGTAGGTGGAAAAAATGGTTGATAAAACTACTATAATAGTCCACAGTGGAGATATGGATAAATTGTACAGTGCGCTCATTATAGGTGACGGTGCACTTTCTATGGGAATGAAATCAACACTGTTTTTTACTTTCTGGGGCTTAGAGCGTCTTAAAAAAGGTGGGTTAGAGAAAGGTTCCCTATCCAAAATGAATATGGGTGGACTGGGCAAAAGTATGATTAATAGTCGAATGAAAAAAGCCAACGTAGCTTCTCTAGAAAAGCTTATACAGGATTATAAAGAATTGGGCGGTAAGATCATTGCCTGTGAAATGACCATGGAAATCATGGGATTGAAAAAAGAAGACCTACGCCAGGAACTAATAGATGAATATGGTGCAATCGGAACTTACATCCACGAAGCACGTGAATCCAAGATAAATCTCTTCATCTAGGTAGTATTATGTTTGATAAATACACTTACTTAGATAATGGTTCAATCACTCGTTTGGATGAACGGGTTTTTGATGAAATGAAACCCTATTTTTTTGATATTTATGCTATACCTACATCTGAATCAGGCTATTCCATGGGTATTGAAGCTCGTGAAGCCCTAGAGAAGAGTAGAGAAATCATCACCCACCATATTGGAGCATCGGAGTCTGAATTTATTTTCACCTCAGGGTTTACAGAATCTAGTAATATGGCCTTGAAAGGGGTGGCTTTAGCTAAAAGAAAAAAAGGTAAGCATATAATAGTATCAAAAATCGAAGACTTCTCCGTACTTAACACTGCTAAAGCCCTGGAAAAGCAAGGTTTTGAAGTCACTTATTTAGATGTTGATGGTGAAGGCTTGGTGGATCCGGTATTACTTAAAGATACAATTACTGATGAAACTATTCTGGTTTCTGTGCAACATGCTAATCAAGAGATTGGAACTATTCAAGACATTGAAGCCATTGGTGAAGTTTGTAAGGAGAAAAAGGTGCTTTTCCACACTGATGCTACTCATACATTCACTAGGATACCTTTGGATGTGCAGAAAGTACCTGTGGATTTGATTTCTGTTTCAGCTCACACTATACATGGTCCTAGTGGCATAGGTGGTCTGTTCATTCGCAAAGGTACACTTTTACAGAAATGGATGGATGGTGGATTTCAGGAAATGAACCGTCGTGCTGGTCTGGAAAATGTATCAGGTGCAGTTGGATTTGCTAAGGCTGTTCAACTGGTGACTACTGATGAAAACAAATATCTTCAGCAAATGCGGGATCGTCTGATTGATCGAATTCTATCTGAAATACCTCAAACTGTTTTAAATGGACATTCTGTAAAACGATTACCTCAAAACGCCAATATAACCTTTGAAAGGGTAGAAGGTGAATCTATCACCTTACATCTTGATATGTGTGGTTTTGCGGTGAATACTGGCTCAGCTTGTTTTAGTCGTACTTTAGAAGCCAGTCATGTAATCTTAGGTATTGGTGGAGAACATGAAAGAGCTCATGGATCCGTGCGTTTCACGTTTAGCCGGTATAATACTATTAAAGATGTTGACAGAGTAGTGGATGCTGTAGTAGACATAATAGAAAACTTAAGGAGAATAAGCGCACTGAGTTAAATTAAAGTTAAAATAATTATTTAATTCCTTAAAAAATTTTTAATCTATTTTTTTTAATGTTGATATAAGTGATAAATATGAGTATAGTAATCGAAACAATAAAAAGCAGACGGAGTATCCGAAAATTTCTGTCGGATCAAATAAAGCAGGAAGAACTTGATACCATAATAGAAGCAGGAATATATGCTCCCACAGGACATAATGACCAGCCCTGGCATTTCACTGTTATTCAGAATAAAGAATTGATTGACCATATTAATAATGAAGCAAAAAAGAATATGGTAAAAGCGCCCATTGAATTTATATCAAATATGGGTAAAAGTGATAAATTACATATTTTTCATGGTGCGCCAACAGTTATAGTAATTTCTGGAAAAAAAGACGCTACTACTCCTTTGATTGATTGTTCTGCTGCAGTTCAAAATATTCTACTTGCTGCTGAGAGTTTTAATATTGGTTCATGTTGGATAGGGCTTGCCAAGTTTTTCTTCCAAAACCCAGGTAATGCTGAAGAATTGGATAATTTTTTCCAAACAAACATTGATGATAAGTTTGTTCCTGGAAGTGTTGAAAAATTAAGTATTCCTGAAGGATATGAACCATATTTTGCAGTCACTTTAGGATATAAAGCTTCTAAGGATATTCCTACGCCAAAAAGAAGATCGGACGTTATTAATTACATAAAATAGATCTATTTTTTTTAGTTTTTTATTTATATCAATTTATCGGATAATAGTAAATGATGGTTATTAATACGTAGATCAAGAATAATTCTAAATAAATAATTGCATAGCAATATTATCAATAAACTATTTACAAAAATGCACAGAAATTATACATTCATTATAGATAACTCATCATTTTTTTTTAAAAATGAATTCATATAGTATATTCTGAAAAAAATAAATTTTAAATTTTAATTTTATACTTTTTAACTTAATTTAAATTGATAATTTTTTTAATGTAATAGAAAGTTTTTTATACAGATATAACAATTGTTATATTTAATTAATATTATTATAAAATTGGGCAATGAATGATTGAAACCTAATTTCCGTGGATTATTTCTATAGACTAAAATTTTGAGGTGAAATTATGGTAAAAATTATAAGAACACCATCACGTTATGTACAGGGTAAAGATGCATTACTGGAAATTAAAGAACATACCTCCAATCTTGGGGATTCACTGTTTATAATTACGAGTAAAACTGCACTTGAGGTATCAATAGAAAAAATTGAAAAGAGCTACGAAAATTCAGGAGTAAAAATAATATTCGAGATTTTTAATGGACAAAGCTCTGATCAAGAGATAAATAGGATAAGAGAAATTGTCAAATCCAGTCAAAGCAAAGTAATTGTTGGTGTGGGTGGTGGAAAAGTACTGGACACTGCCCGAGCTGTTGCACACTTTGAAAAAAAGCCTATTGTAATTGTACCTACAATTGCAGCTACAGATGCACCATGTACAGCAATATCAGTTATATATTCTGATTCCGGGGTATTTGACCGTTTTCAAGTATATCCTAGCCATCCAGATGTGGTTATCGTGGATAGTAAAATATTGACTAACGCTCCTGTTAGGTTCTTTGTAGCTGGTATGGGCGATGCTCTTGCTACATATTTTGAAGGTAGAGCTTGTTTAAGGTCTAAAGCCCTTAACATTGTTGGAGGAGAGATAACAAACGTAGGTTTTGCAATTGCAGAAACTTGTTATAAATTACTGCTTGAGTATGGATATCAAGCGAAACTGGCTGTTGAAAAAGGTGCAATTACAGAAGCGGTTGAAAATACATTAGAAGCAAATATTTATTTAAGTGGGGTTGGAGCGGAAAATGCAGGGGTAGCAGGAGCTCATTCAATTTATAATGGTTTCACCAAGGTTGAAGAATGTGAAGAATTTATGCATGGGGAACTAGTTGCATTTGGAACTATTGTTCAACTAGTTCTTGAAAACAGTCCTTTATACGAAATTGAAGAAGTTATAGGTTTTAGTGTGAGTGTAGGTCTTCCTGTAACCCTTTCACAGATTAATGTTTCTAATAATGAACAGGTTTTAGAGGCCGCGAAAGCTGCATGTAAAGAGGGTGAATTAATCCATAATTTACTGGGCGATGTGACAGTTGAAGATATTTATGATGCTATTCTTGCTGCAGATGCTCTTGAGGAACATTATCTAGCTTTAGAAAATAAATAAAATTTATAATTGGTTAAAATCGGCCTTAAATAGGATAATAGAATCTTTAAGATACTTAAATGTAGTCGAAGATCAACTAAAAAAATAGGAAGGATTAATTTTCAGGAATTTTTTTTAAAATTATTTACATTCTAATTTTTTTACTTGTTCATTTAGTGTTGTTTAATTAAATATTAATCCTATATAACGCCTTTTAATCGTAGTGCATCGTGTAATAGTGAATTTCCATCGCAGAGGTAACAATGATTTTCTGTTCCTGGAGGTACCTTGTTTTCATATACAATATCTGCGGCTTCTATTATGGTTTCAGTGTACCATTCTGCTGATGGTGCTCTGTGACCTTCTAATTTGGAACCAGGATTGGGAGCCCACACAAAAGGAATAACATTGGCACCTATAGTAGATAAAGTTTTAATTCCATTTAGAAATGTATCTTTTGTTTCTAATCCCATAACCATGGCTATATTTACGTTTCCTTCACCAAATATTTTTACTGCTTTTTTTATGGATGTTACAAATTCATCGTGAGATGTATTTTCTGATTTCCCTGGACAGGTTGCTTCATATAACTTTTTATCCCATACTTCCATAGCGTAACCAATTGCTTGTATACCTGTATCATAATATCGTTGTATATCATCCCCTTTAGCGGGAGCAGGAAGTATTGTACCGGGGACTCTTTCAAATCCGGTGTGTTCTTTGATGGATTCTATTATTTCTGAAACTATGGTAACTTCTTGTTCATTGATGTAGCATCCACCAGTAATATTAACGTGGTTAACACTTCCTTCTGACCAGGCGGCGGCAGTTACTTCACCTATATCTTGTACGTCTTTTTTTCTGATTACTGAATTATAGGTTTTTGATGTTGAAACTAGATTACAAAACTTGCATTGTTTATTTTCTTTAAAGTTTGAGCAGTAATTTTGGAAACAGAAGAATAAACAATCTTTCCCGCCAATTTGGCCAATTTTAATCATTTCATTATCATTAGTGGTTTTATTATTGTAGTAATTTGGTCTTTCTATCCATTTTACTTCACAAATTTCGTTTTCGTTAAAATATAACTTTAATTTATTCTTATTTTTTTTAACATTGTATGGTGATTTTGAGTTTAATCGATATTGTACGACTGTTCCATCTGGAAGTGTGAAGTCATCTGGAAGTTTCATATTAACATGATTTTCAAAATCCCAACCAAATAACCCGTGATTCTGTTCTTTATATTTTGTTCCTACCTCTTTAAGGCTTTCATGGTCTGATCGGATGCCTTCTGTTAGAATTGCCGCTTTTAATAAAAGATAATTCTCCATTTTTTTATTCTCTCCGGTTTTTTTTTATTTATTTTTTGGAGCATTCTAAAATTTTAATTGATATATCTAATGTTTCAGTTTTAGTGTTCTAAATTAAACTTAACTGGATATAACAATAGTTATATTATAAAAAGTTAACTATCTTAACATCATTTAAAAAAAAATATTTAGTTTAATCATCTTTTAAACATTCCCAATGATTTAAAAATTTTAATTATAGAAAGATTTAAATATAAATTATAACAATTGTTATAATATGAGGTGATTGTAACGATCGTTATTATTACCTCATCTTTCATCACTGAAGTTTAAAATACATCAGAAAAAAATAAACATTCCGGTGTATATCTTATTTTAAACTTCAATTTGAAAGAAATACTCCCATAAGAGAGTCTATATAAATGTGTAGATAAAAACCAAAAAAATATTTAAATCACTTGAAACACGAGTTTCCTATCCAAGGCACTTAAAACCTATCGCCAAAAAACAGTTTTAAGATCTTACTTGTTCATCACACAATTTAAAACCTTGGATAGGATACATCACCAAAATAATTTTTTATTCATATTTTTTTAAATAACGTCTTAAGCAAAAGATTCTAATAAAGAAATTCATTCTTTGCCTCATTTGAATGTATCATCTCTTGTTTTTGGATTTTAGAAACTTAGCTTATATTTTAAGGTAATTATCTCATATAAAAACACTAACTTTTTTTTATCTTCTCTATAAAAATAATTAATGATATTTATTTAAGTTTTTTTTTAGATGAATGTATTCGTTAATGAGAATTAAACCGTGACTTATCTGGGGTAAAACTTATATAAGATAAGAATATAACAATTGTTATATTTCTGGAGTAGGTTATTTTCATATAATAAAACCTTTATTAACTAATAAAGGACTTAATATGGATTATTAATTAGTGCAGATCTTAAAATGAAAATATCTATAACTGGAATATAAAACCATAAAAGAGGATATAAACACTAAAAGGAGATAATTATAATGACTGAAGAAGAAAAAAAGAGAGAATATGGATTAGCTACATTAGGATTACATGTGGGGCAGGAAGAACCTGATCCCGCAACTGGATCAAGAGCGGTACCCATTTATCAAACATCTTCCTATGTATTCAAAGATACAGAACACGCAGCAAATCTTTTCGGCTTAAAAGAATTAGGAAACATATATACTCGAATAATGAACCCTACCAATGATATTTTTGAAAGACGAATTGCAGCTATTGAAGGTGGTAACTCAGCTTTAGCTTTAGCATCAGGTCAAGCAGCTACCACATTTGCATTGCTCAACCTTAGTCTGCCCGGTGATGAAATATTATCTGCAGATAACCTATATGGTGGAACCTACCAGCTTTTCAACTACACTTTCCCTGAATTAGGTAGAAAGGTAAACTTTGTAGACTCCTCAAAACCAGAAAAATTTGAAAAAGCAATTACTGACAAAACCAAAGCAATATTTGCTGAATCATTAGGTAATCCCAAATTAGACGTGCCTGATTTTGAATTAATATCTGAGATAGCTCATGAAGCTGGAATTCCAGTGGTAGTGGATAACACTTCCGGAGTGGGATTGGTTAAACCCATAGAACATGGTGTGGATATACTTGCAAATTCCGCAACTAAGTTTATTGGAGGACACGGTACATCTATTGGAGGAGTTCTTATTGACTCTGGAAATTTCGAATGGAATAACGGAAAATTCCCACAGTACACTGAACCCGATCCAAGTTACCATGGTTTAGTTTATTGGGATGCTTTTGGTGATTTTCCAGGATTAGGTAACGTTGCATTTACATTCAGGGCTAGAGTGAGGCTTCTACGTGATATTGGCGCTCAATTAAGTCCATTTAACAGCTTCCTATTCCTTCAGGGACTGGAAACATTAGATTTAAGAGTGAAAAAACATTCTGAAAATGCCTTTGCAGTGGCAAAATTCCTTAAAAATCATCCAGCAGTTAACTGGGTAAGTTATCCTGGATTTGAAGATGATCCCTCACATGAGGTTGCTTCTAAGTACTTAAAAGGCGGTTACGGCGCTCTTATAGGATTTGGTGTTAAAGGTGGATTAGAAGGTGGGAAACAATTCATTGAAAATGTGGAACTTCTCTCACACTTGGCTAATATCGGAGATGCTAAAAGTTTAGTTATACATCCTGCATCCACTACTCATCAGCAATTAACTCCAGAAGAGCAGGAAGCCACCGGAGTAACTCAGGACTTTATCCGATTATCCATTGGATTAGAAAATGTAGAAGATATAATTGCAGACATTAACCAATCACTTTCCAAAATAAACGTGTAATGTAAAAAGGAAGATTACCAATTCTAAGTGAAAGTTTTCAAAGGTTTTATTAAGCGGGAGATGATAAAAAATATATGAATACTAGAATTTAGTTTATAATTAAAGTTAATTTTGGGATGAAATATGGGAAAGGAATCAGTAGGAATTATAGCAACTCAGTACTTTAAACCCTCTGATGCTCTGGTTTTAGAGGGAGGGGAAAGTTTGGAAGACATTACCATAGCGTATGAAACTTATGGTAAATTGAATAAGGAGAAAAGTAACGCTATAATGGTGTGCCACGCTCTTTCAGGGGATGCTCATGTAGCCGGATGGCATGATAATGAACGAAAACCTGGTTGGTGGGATATTATAATTGGTCCTGGTAAATGTTTGGACACTGCTAAATATTTCATTATATGTTCTAATGTCATTGGTGGTTGTAAAGGATCCACTGGCCCCTCCTCTATAAATCCTAAAACTGGTAAACCTTATGGTTTGGATTTTCCAATTATAACTATTAAAGATATGATAAATGCTCAGAAAAAATTGATAGATTATCTGGGTATTAAACAATTATTTGCAGTTATCGGAGGATCTATGGGTGGTATGCAAGTTCTTCAATGGTGCATATCTTATCCTGACATGGTTAGAATGGCTATACCTATTGCTACAGCAGCATACTCTTCTCCACAACAGATAGCCTTTAATGAGGTGGGTAGAAGAGCTATTATATCTGATACTAATTGGAATCATGGTGACTATTACTCTCTTCAATTTCCAGATAATGGTTTGGCTCTTGCCCGTATGATTGCCCATATAACTTATCTTAGTAATGAATCCATGTATCAAAAATTTGGTCGAAGACTTCAAGATAAGGAAGAATATAGTTTTGAATTTTCCACTGATTTTGAAGTAGAGAGTTATCTTCACTATCAGGGTAGTTCTTTTACTAAAAGGTTTGATGCTAATACTTATCTTTATATAACTAAAGCTATTGATTATTTTGATTTAACGGCGGATGGCTCATTAGCTGATGGTTTAAAGGATATTAAATCTAAAATGTTAGTCATATCCGTTGATTCTGATTGGCTTTATCCACCAGTACAATCTAAAGAGATTTTAATGGCGTTAACTACTAATGATGTTGATGTCATTTATTATGAGTTGAAATCTAGTTATGGCCATGATGCTTTTCTGATTGAAGGAGGGCAACTTAATTATGTTATTGAAAATTTCCTGTCTGACCTCTTAGTAAGAGATGTGATGAGTCATATGGTAGCTAAAATTAGGGAAAATGCCAGTATTGAAGAGGCTGCTAAATCTATGATTAGAGATAAAATTACTCATATCCCGGTTGTTAATATGGAAGATAAACTTATTGGTATCGTTACTGCTTGGGATATTTCAAAAGCTGTGGCACTTAAATATGATAAATTAGAAGATATTATGACTAAGGATGTTATTATGACTCTTCCTGATGATTCTATAGAGTCTTCTGCTCAGAAAATGAGGAAATATAATATTTCATCCCTTCCTGTTGTGGATGATACAGGTAGAGTTATTGGTATCATCACTACTGATCATATAAGCACCTTAATTGCTGGGAGTAAGTAATGGAATTTTTATTTAAATGAATATTCTATTTGAGGTATAATAAATTTTTATTTTTATATCATATTCATTTCTTTATTTTTCTTAAAATTTTTATAGATGAAAAGTGTATCTTAACAAGTGTTAAAATTTATCTTTATGAATTCACAAAAACATAATGTGAGGTAAAAAAAATATGATTTATATGGATCATTCGGCAACATCACCCGTAGATATAGAAGTATTTAATGCTATGAAACCCTACTTCGTGGAATCCTATGGAAACGCCTCTACACTATATTCTCTAGGTAGAGAAGCTAGAAGAGCTATGGAATCGAGTAGAGAAAAAGTTGCATCCATAATAGGTGCAAATACTGATGAAATTATATTTACCAGTGGAGGTACTGAATCTGATAACATTGCAATTAAAGGCACTGCTTATAGATTCAAAAGAAGGGGTAATCATATAATCACCAGTAATATTGAGCATCCAGCGGTTGATGAAACTTGTAAATATTTAGAGAAAAACGGATTTGAAGTTACTTATTTACCTGTAGAAAAGGATGGTATTGTTAATTCATCTGATCTGGAAGATGCTATCACTGATAAAACTATTTTAATTACGGTTATGCATGCTAATAATGAAATTGGTACTATTCAACCAATAAGTGAAATTGGTGAAATTGCCCGTGAAAATAAAATTTACTTCCACGCGGATGCCGTGCAAAGCGTGGGTAAAATACCAGTGAATGTTGAAGAGCTTAATGTGGATATGTTATCATTATCCGCTCATAAACTCTATGGACCTAAAGGTGTTGGAGCTTTGTATATTAAAAAAGGTGTTAGAGTAGAGCCTATAATTCATGGTGGTGGACATGAGAAGGGTATTCGGCCCGGTACAGAAAACGTGGCTGGTATTGTAGGTTTAGGTAAAGCTTGTGAAATTTCTGAGAATAATCTTGAGGAAGAAGCTCAATATTTAACTAGTATGCGGGATGAATTAATTAAGAGGGTGCTTTCTGAGATTGATGAATCTTATCTTAATGGACATCCCACCAAGAGACTGCCTAATAACATTAATTTTAGATTCACTGGTATTGAAGGGGAATCATTAGTTTTACATCTTGACTCTAAGAATATAGCTTCCTCTACTGGTTCTGCTTGCTCTTCTAAGAAATTAGAAGCATCTCATGTGTTAATGGCATTGGGACTTAAGGAAGTACAGGCACATGGATCATTAAGGTTAACATTAGGAAAAGAAAATAAAGTGGAAGATATAGATTATGTTATAGAATCAATTAAAAATGCAGTTGACACTTTAAGGAAAATGTCTCCTTTATGGTGTCAGGCAAAGGTTTGATAAACATGTACAGCGAAAAAGTAATGGAACATTTTTCAAATCCCCGGAATGTGGGTGTAATAGAAGATGCAGATGGTGTGGGTACTGTTGGAAACCCTGTTTGTGGAGATCTTATGACTATTTATATTAAAGTTAAGGATAACATCATTGAAGATATAAAATTTAAAACTTTTGGTTGCGGAGCTGCAATTGCAACTAGTAGTATGGTGACGGAGATGGCTATGGGTAAAACCATTGAAGAAGCTTTGAAAATCAGCAGAAATGATGTAGCGGATGAATTGGAAGGTTTACCTCCAGTTAAGATGCATTGCTCTAATTTAGCTGCAGATGCATTGAAAGCTGCTATTGATAATTATAAGAAGAAATTAGCAGAGAAAGATTAAAATAAAAATTTGAATACTAAAATTTTTATCAATTTTTTTATTTTTTTGAAAATGATATTTTTTTATCATTTACAAATTATTTTATTTTTTTTTATCCAATCGTTTTACTGCTTCATCGAATAATATTATTGACTTCTCTAAAATTAGTCTTGTGGCATAATTACAGTTATAACGTAGATTAATAATATTACGAGCTCTATCTTCATTTCCAATCATCATGAGAGGATAATGTCTGCACACTTGTGGTCTACTATCATATATTTTACATCTTTTTGTTTCATCATTATGGAATTTGCATGGTTTATCCTCTTTGAACCTGAAATGTTCTGGATAATATTCATTAGCTATAATTTCTGTATCTAGTCTTGGATTGAACATAATTAATAGATTTAATTCATCTTTATGAATGAATATTGGTGATGATTCACTGCAGCATATGCCACAATGATTACACCACTCTGGATGTAATGATGCTAATTCGGAATTTGAAGGACCTTGAAAAAGTTCTAAATTAGTTATTTCAGCTAACTCTATTAATTCCTTAAGATCATTACGATTAACACCAATTTTTTTATATTTTTTCAAAGATCTTTTCTTTCTTAAAAGTTTCAAAACATTTCTCTCAAGGATATTAGTTTCTAATTTAGCATTATCATTCCAATCTTCAGCTTCTAAAATTTTTTTTTGAATATTCTCAAATAAATCCTTATCTATCAGAAGATTCCTTAACATACTTTCACCACTGTAGAAGCTTTAAATCAAATGAAATTTGTAACTAGAAAACAATTATATATTTCTTTAAATAATAATTTTAATATAATTTCAAATGAACTATATTTGATCCATTATATTTATTATTTAAATCCAAACAATTGATTTAAAAAATAATTAATTAAAAAAAAATTAGAAAAAAGAAATCTTCATGAATTTACCTTAATTTATTTTCTGCTACCAACCTCTGGTTTGTAGTTTTTCATTTTCAGGTATTTCACTTATTTCTAGTCCAGGCATTGCTTTTCCTAAATCACGGCTGACTTCAGCAATTATTTCTGCTTCGTTGTAATGATGTGTGGCTTCAACTATGGCTTTAGCTACTAACTCTGGATATTCTGATTTGAATATTCCACTTCCAACGAACACTCCATCTGCTCCTAACTGCATCATAAGTGCAGCATCTGCAGGGGTGGCTACTCCTCCAGCAGCGAAGTTCACTACTGGTAGTTTTCCAAGTTTAGCTGTTTCTCTTACTAATTCAAGTGGAGATTCTATTTCTCTGGCTACACCCCATAATTCTTCTTCATCCTTATTGCGGAGTTCTCTTATACCACCCATAATCATTCTCATATGTCTAACTGCCTCAACTATGTTACCTGTTCCAGCTTCTCCTTTGGTTCTGATCATAGCTGCACCTTCATCCATTCTACGTAAAGCTTCTCCTAAATTCCGGGCACCGCATACAAAAGGAATGGTGAATCTTTTTTTATCAATATGATAATTTTCATCGGCAGGGGTTAAAACCTCACTTTCATCGATCATATCCACTCCTAATGTCTCTAAAACTTGAGCCTCCACAAAATGGCCTATTCTAACTTTAGCCATGACAGGTATGGATACTGCTTCTATTATCTCCGTAACTTTGGCGGGATCAGCCATTCTAGCCACTCCACCAGCTGCTCTAATATCTGCAGGTACTTTTTCAAGCGCCATCACTGATACTGCACCGGATTCTTCAGCGATTACAGCTTGTTCAGCATTTACGACATCCATTATTACTCCACCTTTAGTCATCTTTGCAAATCCTTTCTTTAAAACTTCAGTTCCATGTAACATTTTAATCTATCTCCGTGAATGAACTTTATATTTCCATTTCTATGTTCTATGCACTCTATTTCTATAATTTGGTTCATTTTATCTAATTAATTTTTTTAATATAATATAATTCGATTTTAATTTAAAATAAAAAAAATATAATCTTAAATTTAAAATATAGATAAAAAAAAATGAAATAATTCAAATTTTAGGATTAAACCATAAAAATAAAAAAATATTTTTAGGTTTAATCTTTAATAAACTTTATTTCATCTCCGATTTTAATTTCT
This sequence comes from Methanobacterium sp., assembly GCA_015661405.1. GTDB lineage: Archaea > Methanobacteriota > Methanobacteria > Methanobacteriales > Methanobacteriaceae > Methanobacterium_A. The sequence goes on along the minus strand of JACWMK010000026.1, from coordinate 13,801 downwards.
CCACCAGTTATAACTCGGGCAAATATACCCTCACGAGGCATTATGCAATCACCTACTTGTTGTCCAATTGCACAGGGATTATGGCATACCTTACCAATTTGTGTCACCTGCAGTATTGTATCACCAATTGCTATCCTAGTTTCTAAAGGGAGAGATACGAGATCAATGCCCTCTGTGGTGATGTTTTCAGCAAAATCCCCCGGATGCACGTTTAAAGAAAGTTCACGCATTTTTTCAATACTCTCAATTGCTAATAGACTTATTTGTCGATGCGTATCACTATCACCATGAGCATCCCCTATTATCCCATAGTTTTCTCTTAAAACACATTTTCCAATATCCTTCTTCTTAGTGTGTTTTTCTTTGCTAGTGCATACAGCTATTACTTTAGGTGGATTCATCAAAGAATATTAACTCCATTTTTTTTATTTTGAACCATTAATTTTGGCTGCTTCTGAATTTTTAATACTTATGTCAGATTTTAATTTATTCAAAACTATTTCTGCAGCTTTTTCTCCAGATAACAGCATTCCGCCAAAGGTGGGTCCCATTCTAGGGTTACCGTATGTGGTGGCTACGGCCATTCCAGTGACTATGACTCCAGGATAAACTTCTTGAGTATTTTCTACTACAGCATCCTCTGATTTCTCAACCCACATGCCTTGGAAGCCTGCGATATCTACAAGTCCTCTTTTTTCCAGTGAATTTACAACTACTGCATCATGGCCTGTTGCATCTATCACTATTTTTGATTCAATAGCTACTGGATCGACACAGGTAATTGCTCTTGGCAATGCAGATACTGGTGTCCAGTTCATAACTATTCCACCTACTTTACCTTCTCTCATCACTACATCGTCAAACTTAGTCATGTTTATGACTTTTACTCCAGCATCACAGGCACTAGCTATTAGTTTTGAGCATGCATGTGGCCCGTCAGCAACGTAGAGTCCTTCTTTAAATTTTTTGTAAGGGACACCAATTTCATCTAATATTTTCTGTCCAGGTTCCCTTACGGTTAATTTATTCATTAAATATCCACCTATCCAGAAGCCACCACCTAGATAGTTGTTGCTTTCGATTAATAATGTTTTTACACCTTTTTCTGCGAGTCTTTTTGCTGCGATAAGTCCGCTTGGACCTGCTCCGACTATTATCACATCACTTTCTATGTAATCTATGAATTCATCAGCAAATTCTGAAACTATGGCTTTTGTTACATCTTTTTCAGATACTTTGGAAAATATTTCCATTATTTATCCTCTCCTCTTTTTTTAGTTAATTCAGTATAATTAATCTATAATTATATTAAGATATTTAAGGAATATATAATATTTTATTTTATGAATCGGGATATTTAATCAGCCTCTTTTAAATAATTTTTTAAGGAGATTTTATTCAGTGTGGATAAAATATTCTCTAATTCTTGACTCATATTGATATCCTCTTGAACTTGAAGTACGTTTTCCAGAACTGCGTTAGTTTCTGGATGTTTAGGTGCGGCGGAGCAGTCACTCTCTGGTAAAATAGATATTTCAAAGGTTCCAATTTTCTCTGCAATTTTCTGGATCTCTACTTTATCTAATCCTATCAATGGGCTTAGAATGGGTAAAGTGGTTGAGTGTCGGGTGGCTAGAATGTTTGGTAAAGTTTGAGATGCTACTTGACCTAAACTACTGCCATCTACTATGGCTAGTGCTTTTTCTTTTATTGCTAATTTTTCAGCTATCTGATACATTCCACTTTTACAGAGTACACATGTCATTCTGGAAGGTGCTTCTTCTATACATTTACTTAGAAAATCTCCGTATCTGACAGTATAAAATCTTAATTTAGAGCCTGATGAATACTCTTTAATTTTTTCAACAAGTTTTATTATTTTACATTCACCTGAGCATTTAGTGTATGGATCAGTGTTAAAGTGTAAGATGGTTACATCGCATCCTCTTTTCATCATTTGGAAAGTTGCTACTGGTGAGTCTATACCAGCTGAAACTAAAGACACTACTCTTCCTTGTGTTCCTATAGGTAAGCCACCTAATCCAGGGATTTTCTTATGATAAAAGTAGGTTTTTTCATCTCGGACTTCCACGTAAATCTTGAAGTCGGGGTTTGAAAGATTGACTTGTGCATTGGTTTCTTCTACTACTACTGCACCACAATAAGCGGCCATTTCTTGGCTGGTGAATTCATGTTCGCCTACTCTTCGGCATCTAATAGCGAAACTGTTATTTGGGGAGAATATATTCTGTTCAATTAATTCTTTAATATAACTTGTTAGAGTAATCTTTATGGAATTATGATCTGTTTTGGTGGATATGGTGGGACTGAATGAAACTACTCCAAAAATTTTTTTTAATGATTTTAAAGCTTGTTCATAATCATGGGGATATAAGAATATTCTGCCCTGTGTTAATTCTATTTTACAGTCTATGAGTACTTTAATATTGGATATTAGTCTTCTTTCAAATCTACGCCTAACTTTAGGGCTTTTAATTCCAATTTCTCCATATCTTACTATTATAGGCCTGTTGGCCACTATTTCACTCATTTTTTATCATACTTCCGTGAGTTGGAAAATTCTAATTATTTAAGTAAGTTGGTTGATTATTTATTAAATTTTTAATTATTTTTATATGCATTTATTAAACTTAGATCTTTAATCTATTAAATTTTCCAAATAAAAAATATTCTAGAAAATTAATTTAGAGTATTTAATAATGGGATAGAAGATGAATAAGTGTACATAAACATTAGTTAACGATAGTTATATTCTTAAGGTTGAGTTCCAATTATATATAAATGTTTGGAGGGTATATGTGCCTAAGAATATTCTTAGGACTATTGAGTTGAGTTCCTATTATATATAAATGTTTAGAGAATTTAACATACTCATAATTCATATTCTTAATATCTAAAAGAAATTTTTTAATGAATTTTAATATTTAAAAGAAAATGGAGTTATTCCGATACAATGATTAAATTATTAAATTAACCTGAATTTTTAAAAATATTTAATAATTTTTTCTCATTAAAAAAAAAAATTATTACTCTAAATTCTTTTCTTATTAGGAAAATTTATTTTGAATTCTGAAAGCCTTTTTCTAGATCATTTATTAAATCATCTGAATCTTCTAATCCAATAGACAGTCTTATGAGATCATCAGTGATACCCGACTTCTTACGCGCTTCCTCATTCATGGCAGCGTGACTCATTGTAGCAGCATGTTCAATCAAGGAATCTGCACCTCCTAATGATTCTGCCAATTGGAAAATTTTAAGTCCTTTAAGAAAGCTTTTTATATCTGAATCTATTTTGATTGATATTACCCCGCCGTAACCATCCATTTGTTTTTTGGCTATTTCATGGCCTTTATGTGAAGGTAATCCCGGGTAGAAAACCTCTTTAACTTGGGGTTGATCAGTTAAATATTGGGCGATTTTCATGGCATTTTCAGCATGTTTATTCATCCTTAGAGGTAGAGTCTTAATACCTCTTAAGACTAACCAGGAGTCTAAAGGTGATGCATTAGTCCCCATTCCATTAAGGAGGAATTGTATCTCTTCTGAAAGTTCCTCATTTGAAGTTACCACTGCACCTCCAATAACATCTGAATGTCCATTTAAATATTTGGTGGTGGAATGCATTACAAGATCAATACCATATTCCAAGGGCCTTAAGAAGTATGGGCTGGAGAAGGTGTTGTCTGCTGTAGTTAATATTTCATTTTCTTTGGCTATTTTTGAGACCATTTCGAGATCAGTGATGTTTAATAATGGGTTGGATGGGGTTTCTATCCAGATTAGTTTAGTGTTGGGTTTTATTGCATCTTGAATTTTTTTTTCATCATCTAACCTAATGAAAGTAAAATCTAATCCAAATTTAGTCATTATTTCCGAGAAAAGTCGGTGTGATCCGCCATATAAATCATCACATGATATGATATGATCTCCTGCTTTTAAGAGATGTATTACTGTGGTTACTGCAGCCATGCCACTTGAAAATGCAAATCCTTGGTGTCCACCTTCTAAACCTGCTATAGCTTCTCCTAGTGCACTTCTGGTGGGGTTGCTTGTTCTGGAATAATCGTGTTCTCCTGGTTTTCCATAATCTTCGAATACGAATGTTGAAGTTTGATATATTGGCGTGGATATTGCTCCTGTAAGGGGATCAGGTTTCCTGCCTTCATGTACGGATTTTGTATCGAATTTCATTTATTTATCTCCTAAATTTTTTTTTATAGCTTCATTAAAAAAAAGCTTATTTGAGCGTTAGCTGAAAAATATGGAATATTATTTATTTAAATTCATTTTATTAAAAATTCATTAATTTTGTTATAGTAAATATTAAATAACTATTGTTAAAATATGTTACGGTTATAAAACTTTAAATATGATCTAATATCCCAATAAGAGTTAAAAAAAATAAAAAAAGGTTTTTAATTAAATAAATCCCTTTTTATAGAGTTTTAAAATTCTTAGTACTTCAAAGAATAAACGTATAAACGTTTCTGTTATAATTAAAAAATATATAAAATTAGCAAAAAATTTAGAATAGAATATAATTTAAATTATAATCATTAAAAATTCTATCTCCTGGCGCGTGCAACCTTCCTAGCAATTACTAATTCCCCTATAGCTGTAAAACCTACGAAAAACTTTTCTAATCCGCCAGTTGCCCATATTGCTTCACCAAATGTGGAATTTTTAATTCTTTGCTCATATTCTTCAGGTGTGATTCTCTCGCCAGTGTATCTCCTAGTGACAATGGATGCGGCTTCCATAAGTTCATTCCAACTTACTCCCTTAAGTTCATGATGCATCGCTTCGAAAATTTTATATACTTTGATTTCGTACAGTTGTGATAGAGTTTTCACGATATCAAAGGTTCTAACTACTCCAACTACTACTTCTTTTTCATTTAGTACTGGTATACTCACTAATTTATGTTTAGACGCTTCGAGAACAGCTAATCTTGCAGGATCATTTTCATGAACAGTTACAATTTTCTCCTTAGAATGCATAATATCTTTAACTTTCTTTTTATGTTCTCTGAGTCCTCTGGTTACATCTAACGAGGTAATCCATCCCACTAGCTTATCATCTTTATCTACTACAGGAGAAGTGAATTTTCTTTTTTCCTCCATCCTGATTGATACATCATCAATTTTTTGATCTGGTGCTGCAAATATAAATTCTTTATCCATTATTTCTTTAACTTTCATGTGTCAACCTCTCCAGTTTTATTGCTCCGACTGGACATTTATTTGAACAAACATCACATAATATACATTTATCCTCATTAAGAACTACTTTATCTTCTTCTAGTTTTATAGCTTCTATGGGGCAGTTTTCTTCACATACTTGACATTGTACACAGGCTTCTTGATCTATTATAAGTTCTTTAGTTTTAATAACCGGTCCTAAATCACGTTCAAGAGTTATAGCTTCTTCAGGACAAACATTTACACATGCACCGCAGCCTATACAAAGACTTTCATCTATTTCAGCCTTATCATCCTCTCCGACTGTTATTGCATTCGTGGGACAGAATTTAAAGCAAGTATTACAAATATTACATTTATCCTTATCAATTTTAATCTCTTTCATCCTTAATTTGCGGTGAGGAATCTTTAAATCTTTAATATGATATTTTACATCTTTATCTATACTTGATATACTTTCTATTACTTTTACTGATTTAACAGGACATGTTTCAGCACATATTTCACATTTAACACAATTTTCAAGGATTTTAGGAGATTTTGTAGATTCTGATGGACTTATAGCTTCAACAGGACATTCCTCGACACAGAGATTACATCTTATACATTCAGGAGAAATAGTAATGAATTTCTGTTTAAATACACAACTCTCTATTTCTGGTTGGAACTCCTCATCATTATTATTAACATCAGATGATTTAATTTTTAATTCCCCTTCAAGGTCTAGTTTCTTCTTTTTAAAAGTTATATCCATAATTACACTGCTCCGTTGATTATTTTTTTAAATAACTCAACATTTAAAATATTATCATAAACTTTTTTTTATAAAATTCCATCGACCCCAATATTTTTTAAATCTTTATTTACTTATTTTTTTTTTAATTTATAATTATCATTAATATTAGATGAATATGGAAGACTTTTTATTGAACCTATTTCTTCCACACAACAGGCAGCTACAAAATTACCTAATATACATGAATTATATAGATTCTTTCCCTTCAATAATCCATAAAGGAATCCTGCGTTAAAAGCATCCCCCGCCCCCGTTGTATCCTTACATTTAACCTGGAATGCTTCCACTGAATGTGACTCTTTACTATTTGTAACATAACATCCCTTATCGCCACGTTTAACTATAATTAAATCTATTTCAAAGTCCATTAAATCCATGATCCGATCTTCAAATGTGTTATAATCGTTACTAGTTAAAAGTTTTAACTCCTCTTCATTTACTAGTAATATATTAGTTCTATTTAGAATTTTTTTAATATATTCTAAACCTTTTTCAGCATATATTCTACCCGGGTCAAAACTAACCTTCACATTAGCGGGTAATTCCTCTAAAAGAGATTCCTGGGCTTTTATAGAGTCACCTACAAATGAGGTAAGATGTAGGATTTTTATATCCTTAAAATATTCTATTTTAATTTCTTCTGGTTTAATTAAATCATTTACGCCAGGATCAACGTATAATGCCCTTTGACCACTTAAATCAACATAACCCATTACATTACCAGTTCTACCTTCTCCTATTACTATTCCATTAATATTGACATCCTCATTTTTTAGATTATCTAATATAAGATTGCCTTCTGAATCATTTGAAACTTTACCAATGTATCCCGTTTTTAATCCTAACCTTGAAAGTCCAATTATTGTATTAGCGGCTGATCCTCCACATGATAAATTATAATCTTTTATGTAAGCTTCTTCATCTTCTTTAGCTATTTTATTTACTTGATATAGTTTATCAATATTTAAAGCACCCAAGCCTACTACGTCAAGACTCATTCAAACAACTCTCTTAAATAAATTTTATAATCACCTAATACTCCTTCATAATTTCCTGCAGATACTCTTAAAACATCAACAACATCTAATACAGCCTGTATACCTACCCTTAAGGATTCTTCAACAACATCCTGACTTAAACCATTAATAACAATTTCAGGAACGTAATTAACACCATTCGGAATCAATGACTGTTTACCAAGCACAGTTCTCAATGATGGACAGTAAGGATGGTTAGTAGTAGGTCCAATCCAAGGATAATTAGTTTCAGGTTTAGACATTGCTGAGCATATATCAAAAGGAGTTATAACTCCCCTGACATCCCCTATTGCTTTAAGCGCCTTATTACCAGCATTAATTACTGCTTCTTTAGAACGACACATATACCAAAAGTTAGCACCCATAAATCCCATTGAATAACCTAATTTACGTTCAATCATAAAATCTGGTATGGCGATGGGTATAACAATCATATCTCGCCCATATAAATGCTCCATCCATTCATATCCATCACCACAATGCCCCACATGCTTCATGGTATCAATTTTTCCTATAGGATTTATTGAAGCATCGAATATTCGGGTAAATGGTTTAACAAGAATATCTTGACGGATTCTATAAGATAATTCTAACTCAAATTTTTCTATATCATCTTTTCCAAACCAGAATTGTAAAATAGCACCTCTCCTGCCATCGGGAGTTTCATTTTCATTTAAAAAAGCCTCAACACCCCCTTCCACCCTACCAATAACTGCTCCAGGAGTGGATGTGGCGTCAAATGCGGCTCTTCTAATTATTTCATCCTCATCTGCAGTGATTATAACTCGACAGCAGATTCCAGAGAAGATTTCAGAATAAGTATCCTCCACCATCGTTTCAATTACATTTGAAAGCATACTAGCCTAAACCCCCAATAACATCTCCTCTAACTTTTTTACGATATTTTAAACTTTCTTCTTCTAATTCGTCTAAATTATCACTGTTTACAATTCCTATTTTTGAATTACTCATAGAAGGAAATTTAAGAGTTAATTGTGGATCTACAGGATAATTATATAATGCTAACTGTGGATCATCAATAAAAGCATTTATAAATTCCAAAACTCCATTTTTACCTGATTTATTAAATAGATCAGTTATGATGGAAATCATTAATGTGTTATCAGCCATAATAACAATTTCAGATTCTTTGACTGCATATCCATTACCATTGAAGGAAACCGCTAATCCACCACTTTCATAAGCGAATTTTAAAGGTTGAAGATCAGTTATACTATCCCCTACATATACTAAATCTAATGCATTAAACTGAAATTTATTTATTATATCTTTTAAAGCGTTTTTTTTACCTTCTCCACCTATCGGATTAACATCTTCCATAATTCGACCTATTCTCATTTTAGGGATTTCATCCCAGAATATTTTATCCAGATTTTCAAATTCAGGATTATCAATTATTTCTCTTCTAATCTCCGTTAATCGAATTTTCTCTTTTGATGATAAAGTATATTTATCAATATCCAATTGAGTGGAATAAGTATTTTCATAGGGAAACCCCGTTGAATCACATAAAGCATGAATATATTGCTGGTAACTAGTGCTTACAATAAATGATGGCAGTAAATTATATATATATTGAAGAGTGTCAAGAGCAGAGGGTATTAAGAGTACATTCTCCTGTGAAAAACTTTTTATATTATCATTAGTCGCCCCATAAGCCTTCAAAAATGGTAAAATAAATTTTAATGTTCCACCCGCATTATAACCAAGTTTTTTTATTACTTCAACCAGATAATCATCATATCTACTAATTATTTCAAAGAATTTTTCCCCATCATCTATAAAATAACCGGATAATTCAAATGCATTATCATTGATAGATATGGGACCTTCACAATCAGAAACAAAGAATCTTCTATTTAAAATTCCATCCTACCCCCAATCATAATAAATTTCATTTTAATAAGATCCACTACCAAAAAAGAAATTAATAAATTAAATCTTGAAATTATCTTATATTAAAAACACTAATTTTTTACTTATTTTCTGTTTTTAATTTAACGGCTTGAACGGGACATATTGCCTCACAAACACCGCATAAAATACATTTTTCGGTGTCAATAATTACTTTATCATCCTCAATAGTCATAGCACCTTCAGGACACCTATTAACACATACACCACAGGATTGGCAAGATAAATCATCTATAATTACTTCACCTTTCCTAATTCCCTTAAGTTTTTCTCTAGAGAAGAATATACTACCTTCATTAGTATGAAAAACTTCTTCACTAATATTTATAGCATCAAATGGGCATATATCAACACATTTCCCACAATAAACACATTCTTCACCTATATGAATCGGTGAGGGCATCTCTAACTCTATACATTCCACAGGGCATTCATCAATACAAGCTCCACAACCTACACACATTTCCTCTACAACTGTGACTTCTCGTTTAGGATTGGTTCTTTCAATAATCTCTCCAATATCATCTATTTCTAACCCTATATCCACCATACTTTTGATTTCATCTTTTATAATATCCGTTACATCCTCTTCAAACTCTGGCTCTGGATGACTATAACTCACATCTCGAGCTATTTTATTGAAAATCGTGTTTATTTTACTGGCATCTTTAGAAAGGTTATTAGTATCTTTCTCTAATATTTCTGAGGCTAATTCCATGGTTTTAATCTTATTAAATTTTTCATATGCCCTCTTTCTTGAAGTATATTTAATGGAAGTAGTGGGGCATACATTCATACATTCCTCACATCGAGCGCAGTAAGATGGATTTATGAATGGGAATTTATTAACTTCACCCACATTTATAGCTCCTCGGGAAGGACAAACCCTAGTACACGTCATACATCCTATACACTCCTCATGATTAACAATAATTGCTTTACCTTCAACTACTGACCGGGGCATGATCTCCCCATACTTTATAGCTTCAGTTGGGCATGCTCTTGCACAGTAACCACATCGAATACATTTATCCTCATCAATTACACTATGCGCTTCTTCAGTACCGGTTGATTCAAGATGTATAGCACCTCTTTTACAAGCTTGAACACAAGCACCACATTGCCTGCATAGTTTAATATTTATATTAGGTACATTTTCCCTTACAGGCTCTGCAAGGGTAGTTTTCATCTTTATTGCAGCATATGGACATGCTTCCCTGCATAAAACACATCCAATACATTTCTCATCTATTTCAATATGATTCTGTGGAGGTACTTCATGTAAAGCATCTGCTGGACATGATAAAAGACATGGTTTATTAAGACATTTTTCACATTTACTATGATCCACTTCATATTCAACTTCCACTTCTCTAAGTGGTTTATGAGACTTAGCACTAGTGCTTTTGGTTTCTGGAATAATAATCAACTCCGTATGGGCAATTGGGATGGTTTCAAAGTTACGTGGATTACACCTTCATCTAATGATGCTTCAGTTAGAAGGAATCTCGCCACGTAAAACCCGGCTACTCCAAATGGACATGTTTGATAACATATACTGCATTTAAGACATTTATTAGCATTTCTTTCAATTCCCTTATCTTTATCATAGGTAATGGCTCCTACTGGACATTCATCAACGCATAAACGGCAGCTTTTGCATTTCTCATCATCCCACGTAATTATTCTCATCTTTAAACGATCAGTTATCTTCTCAATAGTATCTCTGATTAATTCATCATTAGGTATGATTTCTCTTGCCTTTTCAACTAATTCATCAATAGGATAGTCAAATTTGAAAATCTCTTCAGGAGCTAAATTCTTAATTTTATCTTGGTCTTCATCAATTCTTTTTTCTAAAGTATTCACTACCAGATTTATTATTTCCTTCTGCTCCTCTACATTGGAAATGAATACTCCTTTAATTGCTCCTTTAACTGGACAGTTTTTTATACATTCTCCACAGGCTATGCATTTGGATTGGTCTATAACCATTCTATTATCAACTTCTGATACTGCACCAACTTTACAGGATTTCAAACACTTTTTACATCTAATGCATAAATATTCATCCATCACATACATTTTTTCTACAGGTAGAATGGTGAATTTTTCCCGTATAAGATGATTCTCACCGCAGAGTAAGGTTTTAGGGTCAGTTGGACATACTTCAGCGCAGAAACCACATCTTATACAACCTCTAGTGTTTATAACTGGATAAGTTATACCCTCCTCTTCACTAGTATCGCTGCTTCTTACCAATTTTATAGCCATTGGGGCCGGACAAGCAGCTGTACATGCTCCACACGCTATACAGTATTCTTTTCTAACTTCCGGAAAATTTCTCCATCTAGATGGTGTTTCCATAATCTCTTGTTCTGATCGTGCTGCAACAAATTTTTCAGCCCAAGATTTTCTAGCGAATTCATATATGTACCATATCACTGAGGACATAACATCATCACATAATCCATTTTTTTTAATTAAAAAAAATTTTTTTACATCTTTAATTCATATTTTTGGATAATTTGGATAATCAAATTCTCGGGTTTTACCAGATTCATCTACTATAACCACTCTTTCAGTGCAGGCTATACATGGATCTACACTAGCATAGGTGGCTACTGCATCAGATACTGTCGCCACATCATTAAACATGTACTTGGCACAAGCATCAATATTCATAATACTAGGAGTTCTTATAGAAATATTTTTTATAAGGTTACCGTTAGTTTCAACGGTATAAGTCACTTCTCCTCGAGGTGCTTCATTTCTCCAATCACCATACCCTGCAGGTATATCAATTTTTTTCCTTATATCTCCTTCAGGTAAATCCTCAATAACCTGTTTGATAAGATTAATAGATTGTGTAATTTCATCAAATCTATTCATGTTACGTGCGAAGTTATCCCCTTCTTTTCTCCAAATAACTTTTAAATCTAAATGATCCTTATAGGTGTGATGATTCTCCCTTAAATCATGTTCTAATCCAGATGCTCTTCCAATAGGACCCACTGCTCTTGCTTTAATAGCCTCATCTCGAGTCATTTTACCTACATCATGAGACCTTAAACCAACTAATGGACCTTTTTCAAACATTTCCACGTATCTTTCAAATTCTGACTCGAGTTTAAGCATTATCTTCATTATACTATCCATATGGGTTTGTTTAACATCCATTCTAACTCCACCCACTACATTCCATCCCATATTAACTCTGTTACCAGTTAAAAGTTCAATTGCATCCATAACTGGTTCTCGAAGGTATAGCATGTACATGAAGAGAGTTTCATGCTCTATGGCTTTGAAATAGGTAGAGTTAGCCAGTAAATGGCTTTGAATCCTATCCAACTCGTTAGTTAGTACTCTTAAATATTGAGCACGTAATGGTGCTCTTTCACCTGCGATACTTTCAAATGTTTCCGCAAAGGTTTGAGTGTGAATGTAGGAGCATATTCCACAAACCCTTTCAGATAAGTATATACCTTTTTGCCAGGTTTTACCTTTCATTATTCTTTCAATACCCCGATGAACGTATCCATAATCAATTTCAGCACTTAAAACCTTCTCTCCCTGTGTTTTAAGTTTTAGACGAAGTGGTTCTTTGAGACTGGGATGTATTGGTCCAATCGGTAATATCATAATTTCTGCCTCCCTCTAGCTGCTATCGCATTAGGACCAATACTCAAAATAGCAGCTAAGATCTCTGAAGGTCGTGGTGGACATCCTGAAACTTCAGCATCTACCGGTATATAATCTGATACCGGAGCATAGACACTGGATCCTTCTTGATTGAATACATCTCCAGATAATGGACAGTTTCCTATGGCCACTACTATTTTAGGTTCAGGTACTTTAGCGTATATTCTTTGCAATTTTTCTCTCCATTGTTCGGTTACAGCGCCGGCAACGAGTATGACGTCTGCTTCACGGGGATTATTATGCACGTAGATCCCGTATTGTTCCAAGTCATAACGAGGAGAAAGCAGGGCTACTACTTCTATATCACAGCCATTACAACCCCCAGTATTAATTAGACAAACATGAATGGAACTTTTTCGTATAACGTCTTTAAGCGCATCTAACATTTCTTTACCTCTTTAAATACTCTAATAATTCTTTTTTTCCGTCTTTTAATGCATCTTCATAAGATTTATCTTCTTTAAGAACCTCATATGTAATTTTATTTGTTATTTTATCTGCTTCATCCACATTTAAAATATTGATTACATCACAGAGCCAACAAAGACTTAAATCAGCATGAATCCTTTCTTTAGTACATCTAAATTTTGATGATTCAAAACGAGGTTGTAAAGCCTCTAAACTTGACATATCCAATCTTTTCATGAGAATTTCTTCAAGTTCTTCTGGTGAAATTTTAAGTTCCTCTGAAAATGGAATTATAACATCTTTATGCCAAGTATAACTGTTAAGGATTCTCTTTTTCATTCTAAGAAGAAGCTCTTCATCATTAGCTGCTGCTGCTTCTTTAACATATTCAACTTCATCGTTGAATTCATCTCCCAATTCTTTTTCAGTCATAATATAACCGTCCCTAAAATCCAGATGATTCCTGCAAGTACAAATCCAATAATGGTTTCATATCTTCCATATCCCGGTCTCATGCCAATTACCATAGCTATTAAAAACACACCAATGGTAATGGAAACATATGATGGGATTATAGTTATTAAAGAATTGTTTAATGCCAACATCCATCCAATTATAGCTAATATTAATGCTACTAAATCTATATTACGGGTTATGAAGGGTTCAGTATATTTTTTATAACTGAACACTAATCCTAC
>JACWMK010000025.1:10000-57005 GCA_015661405.1 Methanobacterium sp. | reverse complement strand
AATAGTTCGATAAATGTTTCTTGTTCATCATTTGATAATCTGGATAAGCCTTTTTCTACATATTCATTAACTTCATTTTCGGCTTCTTTGATCCATTTTTTTCCTTTTTCTGTTGTAACTACGAAAATATTTCTTTTATCTTTTTCTCCTCTTACACGCTTTAGGTAACCTTTTTTTTCAAGTACGTCAATATATTGGGTTGTTGTACTTTTAGTGACTCCACCTTCACGTGAAATATCATTCATGTTTGTTTTGAAATAATAACATCTTGATATTATGTACGCTCCTCTTGCTGTAATATCTGTTTTTTTATTAAAACCTATTCCTAGGGCTTTATTTGTTACTATTTGAATTATAGCTAAATATTTCCTAAACCGATAAGTTTCCATAATAGTACGTATCATACGTACTATTATATAATACTACGCATCTACGTACTATTTAATTAAAAAAAATAAGAAAATTTGAATAAACTTAAGATTTTTTATTATATTTTTTTAGAATTTTCATTTAAATTTTAGTTTTAAATTAAATTTTATTTTTTTTAAAACAGCCGAAAAATATGGATTGTTTCTAAATATAACAAGTTAAAAATGATTTAATGGACTATAGAGAAATATTTTACTTCACCAAGAAAACCGACAAGTAAAAATTCGAATGAACTGAAGTTTATCCCGTTTTGAGTTCCATATTTTTTTTCCTTAAAATATTTAATTAGTTTTATATTCTTAGTAAATCAAGTTAAAAATTATACTAGAGGTGGTGGGGATTTGTGGTTTAATTTGAAGCGAGTTTTAACAGAAAGATTGGATATTATAATTTTATTAATCTTTTTCTTAACGGTTTTTTTAACTAGAATTCCTTTTACTAGTAAATTTTTATATCAATTGGATTCTGTTAATTATGCATTGGCATTTCAACACTTCAATATTAATCTGAGCCAACCACAAGCTCCAGGTTATATCTTTTTTGTAGCATTAGGAAAGTTCATTAATATATTTTTTAATAATCCTAACACTTCAATGATATTCATCAGTATCGTTTTCAGTATTTTAACGGTTTTTTTGGTTTATTTATTGGTGAAGCAGATGTTTTCACGAGAAATTGCTGTTGTAGCATCAATTTTACTTATTTTTAACCCTATTTTCTGGTTTTATGGGGAAATTGCCATGATATATATGAGTGAAGCTTTATTTGCCACTTTAATAGCTTATACTTCATATAAACTTTTAAAGGGTGATGATAAATTTCTTTACCTATCATCTATTGCTCTAGGTTTATCTGGCGGTTTCAGACAAGATCTTATAGTTTTCATGTTTCCATTATGGCTATTTAGTATTTATTATCAGAATTTTGATTATAAAAAAATATTTAAAGCATTTATGCTTTTAATTGCATCGACATTGCTTTGGTTTATTCCAACAATCATGTTAACTGGAGGATTATGGAAATATTTACAACTTGATCATTCACAATTAGTTGTCGGTGCAATACAACTAAATTCAATATTTTTCGGTGCAACCATGATAAACCAATTAACAATGGATAATGAGCTTTTATCATGGACTATTTTAGGAATAGGATTTTTTTCTATTATTATTCTATTATTTTTTACTTTTTTTAATTTGAAAAGAGTTTTTATCTTATCAAACTTCAAAAATAGTAAGATAATCTTTTTAATTTTATGGATAATTCCTGCTTTTTTATTCTATTTATTATTTTACATTGCAATCCCCGGTTATACTTTAGTTTACTTACCTGTATTTGCCATAATGATGGGATATGTAATAGTAAATCTTTCTTGGGATATTAACAGAAAATTTAAAAATATTTCTGCACGTAATTTCTCGTTATTGATAATTATCTTATGTGTGCTATTTGGAGTAACACAATTTATTTCTCCCTCGATAAGTGGAGTAGATTATGGAAATATTCAATTCGAGGACAGTAATTCCCAGTATATAAATCAATCATTAACAGAATTTAATCCAGGAAATACCATAGCTTTTTTAACCTATATGACTGATTGGAGAAAATCTACATATTATGAACCTAATTATGAAACTTATTCTTACTCTAATGTTAATAATACTCCGGGAACAACTTTACAGATAATAAATCATTATAAAGATCATGAGATGAACTTAATTGAAGGTCAAAATTTTGAAATACACCTAAATTCATCGACTGATAATATTCTATGGTTAGATTATGATAATTCTGAATTTTACAAACAGTTGCAATCTAAAATAGAAATAAAAACCATTATATTACCTGATGGATTTGTAGTATACTATTCAGATTTGAAAAACATTACAAATTTCACTGTCGACAATATTACCTTCATAAAAGATTGATTTAATATTATTAAAAAAAAGAATCCATTTAATAAGTATTTAAGGCGATTATTTACTTTCCATCCCTATTATTAATTTTTTCAATTACATTAATTTGAAATAAATGTCTTAATTTAGAGTATAATGATTCTTCTATATATTCTTCTTCTTCTTCAATTACTGAGAAATCGTCATGCATAAAATAATTTTGAGAATCAATTAAATCTACTCCCCTAATAACTTTCTCATAGTCTCCTTTATCATTAATTTTCCGAGCTTTAACATTATCGTTAAGCATAATATTTAGCATACTCAAAATTTTCTTCTTTAACATTGGATTTTCAATAGGAGATGCAACTTCAACTCTTTTCTCCGTATTCCTAGTCATTAAATCACCACTTGACATATAGATTGAAGCTTCTTCTCCTGTACCGAAACAGTAAATTCTGGAATGTTCTAAGAATCTACCCACAATGTTAATGATTTCAATATTTTCAGTCTTACCTGGTAATCCTGGAATTAAGCAACAGATACCTCTTACTATTAATTTAATTTTTACACCAGCATTGGATGCTTCACTTAGCATGTCAATCAATTCTATGTCAGTTAAAGAATTCATTTTCATCATAATGCTAGCTGGACGATTATTTTTTGCATTATCAATTTCCATATTGATTTTTTCGATTAATTTACTTTTAAATCCGAAAGGTGCAACTAATAATCGTTGATATTCACCATTTAAATTAGATATTGCCATGTTTTTAAAGAATAACATCGCATCTTCACCGATAACAGTGCTTGTTGTAATTAAACTTAAATCAGTGTATAATTTAACAGTTCTTTCATTATAATTACCAGTGCCTATTTGAGTAATGTACCGAATATTATTCCGCTCTTTTCTAGTAATTAAGCAAACTTTTGAATGCACTTTATATTCTTCAAATCCATATAGAATAGTACAACCTGCTTCTTCTAGTAAACCAGCGTAATGGATATTATTTGCTTCATCAAATCTAGCTCTAAGTTCTATTAGAACAGTTACATCTTTTCCATTTTCTACTGCTTCTAATAAATATTTTATAATAGATGAAGACCTAGCTAATCGGTAAATAGTAATTTTAACTGATATGACATTTGGATCATTAGCTGCTTCTTTTAATAATCTTAAAAATGGTTCTATTGAATCAAATGGATAACTAAGAAGAAAATCCTTCTTTTTTAATTGAGGAATAATTTTTCCATGTTTTACCGCTTTTGGTATTTTAGGATAATAGGGATTAAATGATAATTTATGAAAAAGTAATTCATTTACGTCTTTAATATGATCATATAATTCATATACGTAACTCATCTCTAATGGAGTTTTAGAGACTTGCACTTGATTTTTTTCAATATTTAATTGGTCACATAAAAAATTAGTTAATATGAAGTCTGAATATTTATAGAATTCTAATCTAATTGGTGCTAAACGAGTTCTTCTCTTTAAAATTTTTTTCATATATCCCCTATAATCTTCATCTTCATCAATTTGAGAATCAGATAAAACAAGATCTGCATTTCTAGTTACAGAAACTACTGTTTTAAATTCTACAGTATAATTACTGAAGACTTCATTAGCATATTCATATATTATTTTTTCTAATAAAATAAAACGTAACCCGTCTTTTGGAGAGTAAATAATCTTAGGTAATGATGAAGGAATTGGAATAAGCCCGTATAATGTTTTATCTTCATCTTTTAATATTAACATTACATTTAAGGATTTATTTAATAAATGAGGAAAAGGATGATGAATATCAATAATTTGAGGAGATAAAACGGGAAAAATATTATCAAAGAAATAATTTTTAATGAATTTAGATTCCTTTTTAGTTAAATCATCAATTTCTAAATCATAAATTCCTTGTTCTTTTAAAAGAAAATTGAGAGATTCGAATACCTCATCTCTACGTTTATAATGAAATTTAGTCCGCTTATAAATTGCAATTAATTGGTCTTGTGCATTTAAACCTGTTTTATTATCTACATAATTTTTATCTATCAGTGATAAATCGTATAAACTTCCACATCTAACCCTGTAAAATTCATCTAAATTACTTGTAAAGATAGATATGAATTTTAATTGTTCTAATAATGGAACATTAGCATCTTCTGCTTCTTCTAAAACACGGTCATTAAATTTTAACCATGACAATTCACGGTTTTGAGTGAAACTATAATCCATTTTAGACACTTAGACACCAATTTAACATATTTTTATATAAGTAACCTTCTCTAACACTATACTCACTAATTTGTAATTCTTCACATCCAAAATAAGAAGTAATTGATTCAACAATTAATAACGTTGGAACAAAAGTATGAATTCTTGATGGTTTAACATGTAATATTTTGAGATAAGTTTCTTTGTTATTCTGATTCAATTCATTATTTAGCTGATTTAATGCTTTAACATCTATTAAATCATCTTTTTTCTTATACAAACTTAAATCCACTAACATTTTTCCAAGTGCTCGAACTCCCCCACCTACACCACAAATAAAATGAATTTTTTCTTCATTATTAATGCCAGTTTTCTCTAATTCTAAGTTTATTCTTTCTTTAATTAAATTACTCTCATTTTCATTGGGTATCATATCTGAAACATAATCTTTATAGAGTTTTAGGGATCCAACTGGAATACTATGATCTTCTGTTATTTCTCTATTTTTAAAAAGTACAATTTCGACACTTCCTCCACCTACATCAATTAGAATTCCATCATCGTTTTTGATGGTAGAAATTGATCCACAAAAGCTTAATGCTCCTTCCTCTTCACCGGATAATAAATCGATTTCTATATTTAGTTCATCTTTGACTATTTGGATTACTTCATTAGTGTTTTCAATATTTCTTAATATTGCTGTGGCAAAGAAATTGTAATTTTCTATTTGTAAATTTTCTAAATCATTTTTCATATTTTGGAGAACATTTATTAACTTTTCAATTCCTTTGTTAGTTAATTTTCCTTTCTTTACATAGAATACTAAACCTAGGTTTTCTTTATTTGAAAAAATAATACTTATATCATTATTTTGGCAACGGCAACGATAAACATTTAATCTTACGGTGTTTGAGCCAATATCTATAATTCCATATAACATTTTACTGTAACCTCACTTTTTTATTGAAAAGATATTATAAAAAATTAGATTAATTATGTTTTATTCATAAAAATTTGAAATTTGTCCGGATACAAATTTTTTTAGAAATAGTTAGGATATCCTTTTAATATAAAAGGAATTCCATTTAAGGGAATGATTTACTGTATGCTGTTTATTTGAATTAAAATTTAATAAGTTAATTTTAGTGTTTTGCCGGATATATTTAGAGAAATTATTTTAATTAAATTAAGGATTTTTTACTTTTGGTTTCCACTCACGAATTTCATTTGGAATATCTTCTTCATTGGCATATGATCGCACAATAATCTTTTGAAGAGTAACTGTATAGGGTTGTAGGAAAATAATTGATTCATGATCGTTTTCCATCCTTTTAATGGCAGTTTTCATTAAACATTCACCTCTACCCCTCTCTTCGGGTGTAGCTCTAATAGGTTTATCATGATGTGGATAGTAATTACTGTTGAAAATTACGATTTCATCGTGAAGATCTAATAAATCCAAATGCTTAAATTTCTTTTTATCATCCATAAGTTTTATCCCCCCGGATTTTACTCTAAATTATATATATTACTATATATTTTTTATATGATATAATTTATTCAAAAAAAAATAATTGAATATTTTTAAATTCAATATGGGATTAAACAAGATGATTAATTTTAAAAGTAATAAATAGTTAAAAAAAAATAAAAATTTTTTTAGTTTAGATTTGTGATTGCTTGTGAATCTAATTTTTTAATATCCTCAGTTGGAGAATATTGATAAAGATTCACATAAGTTGGATTTGAATTCTCATTTTTTGGAGGTATTATTACCACAAATGTCATAGTACATTTATTTTTATCAATCCAGGTACCGGAATTTACGTAAATATTTTTTTCTTGCTTTTCATTGAAAGATGTTATGACTCGTGCTTCATGTGAATGTCCAAATATAACAATTCTTTTATCAGAATTAGGATTATTGAAGTATTGATTACCGGATTGTTCATCAAGATGACTTGCGAAAGTTCCTTTGGTGACTGCTTCTTCAATGGGAATTTTGATAGGTACTAAATTTTTATTTTGTCTTTCATCCCACTCTTCAATAATTCCTTTATACAAATTAAGGTCAATACGATTATTTTCTGGATTTTGGTAGGGTAAAATATCATTTATTGCATAATAATCAGTGAATCCATCTATACCCGTATTTATAACCTTTTCATCAAGCCCTTCTTTTACAGGGAAATCAGTCATAAGACTTCTCCAAACATTCCAATAGAGGAAATAATTATATTGATCATCTCCTAATTCATTTTTATTAACTGTAGGTAGGGGACTATCTCTCTTAGGACGGCCTTGAATAACTGAACTGGTTGCTATTCTTGTAAAGAAGTATCCTGATGGTAGTATGGAATCTGTTTGGGTTATTGCTCGATTTGATGGATCAGGTGCACAATAAAAATTATATCTATGTCCATGTTCAATGATTAATTCCGGAAAATCATCCGGAGTGTATGCTCCTAACCCTCTAACATCACGAACTTGTGATACTCCGGGCATTATACTTTGGATATCTTCGCTATTTATTAATAAATCATGGTTTCCCGGGACATAAGTCACTTTTATTTTACCATCTCTTATTATATTGTTAAAAGCATCTATTACTGGTTTATTATTTAATTCTACTGATTTTACGAAGTCTAATTGTGTTTTACCGTTAAATGTATCGAGATTCATTGGAATAAACCATTCATCAATTAAGTCACCGGCTATAATTAATTCTTTTATATTTGGTGAAATTCGAATATGATTTAAGAATTTAACTAAGGCATCTCGGTTCCTGTTAATTTCAGCGTAGCTGTCGTTTGCACCTAAATGTATGTCACTTATACAGATTATCATGGTTCTGTTATTATTTAAATCTGTAATACCGTCTGAATCTAGATTAAATGAATAATTTACTGCAAAATAATTTGTAAATTCTTCTTTTAAAGATGCTCCACTTAAGGATTTTACATTATTGTTTATGGAAAGTTTATATTCTTCACCTTCAGTGAATTTTATGTTGTCAGATTTATTTATATAAAGAATGGATTGTGAATTCTCATTAATATTTATTTTAATATCCTCTTCTACTTCTTTCCCATCAGATTCGACTTTATATAGTTTTATTCCATCTGGAACAGTATTCTTATCTAATTCTTCATTGAATATTAGTTTTATATTTTCTGTTGATTCAATTACCGATGGATCTTCTATTTTATCGGAGAATGGAAGGTTTGTTTTTACATTTAATATTGATTTAACTATTTTTTTAGAATCCATATTATGAACCTCTGTTAATAAATATAAATTTAATTTGGAATAACATTAATTTAAAACTTCTATTTATTTTTAGTATTTTGATAAATTAATAGTAAATATTTATTATTAATTTTTTTGAACTTAGACAAGGTTATTTCAGCCATTTAGATATGTTTTATTGTCTATTTCTTTTCTGTAGCTCGGATTTAATACTTAAACAAAGTTTATTAGGAACATATATAAATTACATTGAATATACAAATTGATGAATTATATGAAAAAAACTTTTATTAAACGATTGAAGGAAATAAATCTCAATAAACCCCTCTTTATAGAGGGTCTTCCCGGTATAGGGCTTATTGGTAAATTAGTTTCTGAGCACTTGATACATGAACTTAATGCAGTGAAATTTGCAGAGTTATACTCCTCATCATTCCCTCCACAGGTATTAATAGATGAAAATGGAATCATCGAACCCCTGAAAAATGAATTCTATTATCTTAAATCCGCCGGAGCAGATCACAGAGACTTTATAATACTAACTGGAAATACACAAGGATTAACACCCGAAGGTCATAATGAAATCTGTAATGAAATTATAGACTTTATAGAGGAGTACGGAGTTAAAAACATTTACACTCTCGGTGGATGTGAAACTACCCAGAATAATGAAAAAATTAAAGTAATAGGATCAGCTACAAATGAAGAATTAATTAAAATGCTGAAAGATAATGGAGTTAAAATAAGATCAGCTCATGAACTTATAATCGGTGCATCAGGTCTCCTCTTAACCTTAGGAATGTATCGGGAAATAAATGGAGTATGTCTAATGGGAAATACTAGGGGATACAGCATAGATGTAGATGCATCTAAGGCTGTTTTGAAAACACTAATTAGTATACTCAAATTAAAAGTAGATTTTTTAAAATTAGATGAAAGAGTAGAAGAATCAATTAGAATAATATCCAAAACAAAAAAAATAAAGCAGGAGAATCCGGATAAAACGCATTTAAAACCTAGTGATGATGACTTACGATATATCCGCTAAATATAAAAATTCTTTTTTTTAAGTTTTTATTCTAAAACATTTTGAGAGAATTTTTCGTATCCAATTTTCTCTATGAATGCACCCATACGTTTTTCGATTCCTTGATCATTATAATAATTGATTATTTTATTTATGGCATTAATTACTTCATCATCGGATAGGTTTTTCGCTAATAATTGACCGATTCTAGGTTTTACTCCACATGTTCCACCAACCAGTAACCTCCAACCATTTTTTACTCCGATAAGTCCTATATCGCGAACTGCGGATTCAGCACATGAATTTGGGCATCCTGAAATCGAAATTTTTATTTTACTGGGTGTAGGTTTTCTGTAATAAAGTTTATCTATTCTTTTACTCATTTCCACTGTATTTTGCAACCCTTTTTTACATTGCAGATTGCCTATGCAGCATTTGGCTGGTCTTACACATTTGCCAAGATGTCCTCCGGGTTTCAAACCTAAATCAATCCATATATTATCTAAATCATCTTCTTTAACACCGTAGAGTGATATTCTACCTTCAGATGTTGTTTTAATAGTTTTAATATTATACTTTTCAGCTACATCTGCTATTCTTCGTAAAGTATTTGAATCAACTATTCCACCGGGAAAATATGGGATTATAGCATAAGTTTCTAGATCTTTTTGGATAAATGCTCCCTTTTCTGGGATTTTTTCTTTAATTCCTTTCAAATTTTTTACACTCCATTTTATTGTAATTCAATTATAATATTTTTTTTTAATATTATTTGAATAGATCATTTAGTATATTATTTATTATACGGTTTTTAACAGATTTCTAATGGGAATATTCCTTCTATATTATGTTATTATTAAAAAAAAATTTTAAGAAATAAAATAATATGACTATTAATAACGAACCCTTGAGAGATGTACATAATAAGTCTTTTAAAGTTAAATTTAAAGCAATTTATGAGTTAGTGAGACCTGAATTATCCCTAGCTGGGGGTATGTGCATTATTGCCAGTCAGATTATAGTGTTACACTCATTACCTACATTTTTTGTAGGAGTTATGGGATTTCTTACAGGATTTTTTATCTCAGGAGCAGCTTTGATATCTAATGATTATTTTGATCTCGATGTAGATCGGGTTAATCACCCTCAAAGACCGCTTCCATCTGGTAGAATCTCAATAATGGAATTGATGATCTTAACTGGCTTGTTTACTGTTGCAGGATTTATAACAGCCGGTCTTTTAGGTCCAGTTACCCTTGGTTTTGCAGTATTTATTTGGATAATTGCTATCTCGTATAATTGGAGATTTAAAGAGAGTGGATTATTAGGAAATATAATGGTGGGTATTTCTGTTGCCTGGTTTTTTATTTTTGGTGGGGCAACGGTGGATGGTTTAACTAATGGTTTAATCTGGATTTTTGCTGGTTTAGCTTTTATTTTTGACGTGGGAGAAGAGATAGCAGGTGATGCTATGGATATGGTTGGTGATGAGGAACGATCAAGTAAGACCCTTGCTCGATTATATGGTAAACCTTATGCTCTGCGCGTTTCAAGTGCCTTATTCATATTATTCACTATTGTAAGTCTTATCCCGTTTTTAATTGGTTGGCTAAGTATTATATACTTAGTTATCTTTTTGCCCATAGATCTTGTAGTGTTATATTTAGCTATGAAACTCTTGAAAAGTCAAACCGTGGAAGAGGGTCGAAGGATAATTCGTCAACTTTACTTAACTCTCACAATTTTTATTATCGTCTTTGTGATTAGCAGTATTCTATAAAAAAAGGATATTTATGGGGTTTTTATCATAATACTTTATTCTGAAAATATATTTTTCATTAAGGACAGTTACTGGCAGTTTTTTATAATAAATCCATATTTTTTTTTAACGATTTTTTTTATATTAATTTTAACTGATCCGTTTAGAAGCTATTCTTTGGCGGTAATGCCGTCCAGAATGATTTCCACGATCTGTGGAACTGCTGGTTCAATTGGTTGATCTAGTAGAAGGAATGCAAAGAAACTACTGATGAGAATGTGTATTGATATTAATGGTTGATGGGGTCTTAGTTCGCCTTTATCAATACTATTTTGGAAGTATTTTGCGAGTCTTTCCATTACTTTTTCTCTAAATGATATTACTTGAATAAGAAGATTGGGTCGTGTTGAGAGGATTTCGCGTATTAGAAGACGGAGTATAAGTCTTTTTTTTGGCATTAGGTTTGCTAGACTTTCTGCAAGGAACAATAATCCTTCTCGTGCGGGCATTGTTTCAAGTTGTTCGATTATTACTTCAAACTCAGGTAATGGAGCATTATGTTGGACAACAGTAGCTAATAATTCGTCTTTGCTTTGGAAATAGTGGTAGATTAGTCCTTGTGAAACTCTGGCTTCAGTTGCTAGATCTTTAATGCTGACGTTTTCGACTCCTCGCTGAGCAAATAAAGTAAGTGAAATATCTAATAGTTGATTTTTACGTTTATCTGCTTGGATATCTCTTCTTGTTGAATGTTTCATTTTTTTTTAATCCCGATATTCTATTGAATTGTCCTTTTTAGTTGATTAATTCTATCATGGCTTCGTAATTCTTTAGTGCAACGAGAGCTCCTAACACTATATAGAGGGTACTAATTGCTACGGGTAAGCCTCCTCCGACTTCAAGATTAGGTTGGATACTGACGATTACTCGAAGTGTAATACCTAATATAGCTAAAATTGTAGCGCCTCCATAACTCCAGACTTTCTTCTTTCTGCAATAGTAAATGAAAATTATTATAAGGATAATTTGTGGAGTTACAACACTAATTGCTAGAAGCTGGACTTGAGCTGTTGTATTTAGTATGGTAACTATGAGTGCTATGATTATTGCGACAAGTAAAACCTCAAGAAGAGTTATAGCAGTTCTCATGTTAGTGCTTAATTTGGTTGAAGTTTTCAATTTAATTTTCACCTCATAAATTTTTGATTGGTTGAATATTCATTCAGTGAAACTTATATTTACAGTTTATCAAAAAAATTAATATTCCTAAATCAAAAAAAGTATATTTTCGTTAAATTTATTTTGAATTTAATTCACGTTTATTCTAAATTTTAAATATACAAATATTAAAATTGAAGATTATTTTTTTTATTTATTATTCAATTTCCTTCATAAATTCTAGTAGATTATGGTTAAATTCGTATTTATTCTCTAAATTACTAATATGACCTGCTTTAGAGATTATTTTTAGTTTAGAGTTTATTATTCCATTATTCATTGTTTCGGATGATGCATAGGGGGTGAAATTATCGTTTTCCCCAATCATTATTAATGTAGGGACCTTGATTTTGGGAAGTACATGTTTCATATCAGTTCGGGCAGCCTGCGCAAGAAGCACGCCGCAGATAGCCTTGGGTGAAGATGATAGGATTACATTTCGTATTAATTCAACTGATTTATGTTGCTTCTTGATACTTTCTACTGTAAATATAGTTTTTATAAATTCATTGGTGAAAGCATCTAATCCCTTATTTTTAATTAATTCGATTGAATCCTCCCGCCAATATTTAGTCTGATTAGAATCTGCTTCACTTCTAGTATCACATAGTATTAATGCTTTGATTCGATCCGGGTTCATCTCATAAGCACGTATGGCTATAACCCCTCCCATAGAAAGCCCGCATAATACTGCCTGTTTAATATGCAAATGATCCATTAAATCTATTAAATCATCAGTAAACATTTTATAAGTGTACTGTCCATCCCCTACTGTACTTAAACCATGACCCCTTAAGTCATATGCGATTACACGATATTTATCTTTAAGAACTTGAATTTGAGGATTCCACATTTGATGATCAAAAGTCATTCCATGGATTAAGATAATTGGAAGGTTTCGGGGATTACCTAGGTCTAAGTAATGCATTTTAATGCTTATATCAGATTTCATAAGAAAATTAACCACCATAATTTATAGTTCATACAATTTTTAATATCTTAATCTTCCAGTTTCTATCTATAAATTTTACATTCACTTGTCTAATGGTATAAATTCTTCTTTATCAACTATAATCTCAATTATGTAGGGTTTTCTTAATTTTAAAGCTTCTTTTACGGTTGGGGATACTTTTCCTGGTAATTTTATACGTTTTGCTTTGATATGGTATGATTCTGCTAACTTGATAAAATCGGGATTCTGTAACTCCACTTCATAAGTATTTCCGTAATATATTTTCTGCCATTGTTTTATTATTCCTAGAGAACTGTTGTTGATTATACATATTAGGATGGGAAGATTTAATTGAGCAATGGTCGCAAGTTCTTGAGATGTCATTTGGAATCCACCGTCTCCTGCTATGACTACAATATTTTTTTGAGGGTTAGCTAGGGATGCTCCGACTGATCCGGGTATACTGTAGCCCATGGGTGCTAATCCACCGGAGAATATGAATGATGATTGTTTTTTATGTAGTAATGCGAGCCATGTAGTGTGGGATCCGGCATCGTTAACTATTATGGAATCTTCTGAAGCATCTAAAATCTCTTGGATAGCAGTTTGAGGTTTTATTGGAACGTCATTGTAATCTGTTTTTATTTTATGATAAGTGGGATATTTTGATAATTCATTAAGCCATTCTTTAGTGTTTGGTACATGTAAATCTGTTAGTGAATCTATGAATTCCCCTACATCTGTTTGAATGTTAATTTCACCTTTGAGGTTTTTCTCGTCAAGGTTTACTTGAATTATTTTACATGGCCCCATATGTGCTGTGGTTCTCTCTGAAAGTCTTGATCCTAGAGCTATTAAGACGTCGGAATTTTCACCGGCGTAATTTGATGCTTCTGTACCTCTTGTACCCATCATTCCTAGATTTAGTGGATTGTTTTCTGGGAATATTCCTCTTGAATGATAAGTGGTTGATATGGGGATTTTATGTTTTTCAGCGAAATTTAAAACTTTATCTATTGCATTTGACCAGATTACCCCTGCACCAACTAATATTACTGGTTTTTTCGCTTTTTCAATTACTTTTATGGCTGCATTTATTCTTGTATTTAATTCTTTATGATTAGTTTTAGATGTGAATATGACTTCTTTATAGATTAATGATTTATCAACTGGTTCTTGTAAAACATCTTTGGGAATACTGAGGTGTATTGGTCCTGTTTTACCATATTTTAATTGATTAATTGCTTCTTTTAGTTTTAGGATGCCTTCTTCTGGATTTTTTATATTAGAGCTTTTTATGGTGATAGGTTTGAAGACTTTGCAGACTTCAATTTCTTGGAATACGTTTCCGCCTCTAAGATTAGTGGGAATGTCTCCAGTGATAATTAGTAATGGTACTGAATCTTTGTAGGCTGTTGCGATGCCCATGGTTAGATTTAATGCTCCAGGACCTGCGGTTGCTATGCAAAGTCCGAAGTTTCGGGATATTCTTGCATAGGCGTCTGCTGCGTGGGCTGCACCCTGTTCATGTCGCATGAGTACATGTTTTATTTTTGATTGTCTAAGTGAATCATATAATGGTAGAATTTGTTCACCGGGATGTCCAAAAATGTATTTAACGTTTTCTGATTCTAATATTTGGATAATGGCATCTGAAAATCGTATTGTAGGGGAAGAATTCATATAAATTTTTATCCTCTATTTTTTAAAAAAAAGTTTATTTATAATAGTTTATTTTATTCCTGTTTTTCCTGGTAACTCCCTTTATATTCACCAGATCCAGTAACGTTAAATGTTACTGCTTGAGCTATTCTTTCACCTTTTTTTATGGTGTAATCAAACTCTCCATAGTTATATAATAGGAATTGTAATGAGCCATAGAATCCGGGATCACCTACTGCTGTGTGAACTGAAATAAATGACCTGTTTAGGGTTGATCGTGGAAGGTAAAGCATAGCGTACCCTTTAGGAATTTTTATTTTAGGCGCTATTGTAACTGAGTATGCTGTTTTCGGTTTTAAAGTATATATGGGCGGTTCAAGCTTCTCTAATCGTGGGAGATTTTTATTATTGTCTATTAAGGATCCTGCACTTATTTGAATGAAAACTTCATCTAACCTTAAATCTATTCCTGAAGGTTGTATCAATTCTTTAAAATCTGGAAATAGTTTAATTAATTCTGTTTCGCCTAACATTGGAAAAATCCTCTTCAATGTTGATTATGATTGGGTTAATAAAATTAAATTATAATTATTTTATGCTGATTACATAAATTCTTCTAAAATTTCTTTGACTTCTTCGTCTTCGACATCATACCATCGTTTGTAGGCTTCTGCTACTGCAAAACTTGATCCGCCACGAATATTGGCACAGTAAACTTCATTTACGTGAGGTGCTACTTTTTCTAGGGCTTGAAGGTGAGCTGTTGGCACTGCAATTATTATTTTATTTGCACCTTTATTTTTAAGTGCCTTCACCGCCACTAACATAGTGTAACCTGATGCTATACCATCATCCACTAGAACCGCAGTGTGATTTTCAAGATTTGGGAAGGTTTTATCTGCTCTAAATTCTTTAAAACGTTTTTCAACTTTGATTGTAGCTTTTTCGATTCCATCTTTAATATCATCAGGGTTAAGTCCGGTTCTAGATATTATATTCTGATTTAATTGTATGGTACCTTCAAAGGCCACTGCACCGTAACCTGCTTCTGTAGACCAGGGGAGAGTGATTTTGCTTACTACTGCTAAATCTAGAGGTAATTCTAATTCTCTGGAGATTGGAGCTGCGACAGGCACTCCTCCTGCAGGTATTCCAAATATTATTGTATCAGTTTCTTTGTAGGATGTGAGCATTTCTGAGAGAATTATTCCCGCATGTTCACGATCAAGGAATACATGGACATTATCTCTAAATTCTGGTTTATCTGTAATATTATGATCTAAATTAATCTCTAACTCATCTTTCATAATTTTTACAACCTATATTCCATATATATGTGACTCCGGTTATTATTTTTTTTGAATAGGACTTATAGAATCTATTTTTTAAATGGATTAACACTTAGAAATTTGTTAATTAAATATTGGGGATATAAAAAAAAATTAGTATTTTGAAGTATAAAAATATAGTTTGAGATATTAAAAAATTTTGTATTATAGAATTTTATTAGTAAATTTAAAGGAGATTATAGTTTATGGAGAATGTTAAGAATCATTTTGAAGAAGAAGCTAAAGAATTTGATAGTTTAATATTGAAGTTAATACCCCATTATGATGAAATGATTACATCTTTGATTCTGGCTATTCCTTTTAATGTTAAAGAAACCATTAAAATCTTAGATCTTGGTTGTGGTACGGGTAATGTTTCAATGGCTGTTAAAGAGAGATTTCCACGATCTAAGTTAACCTGCGTGGACCTCGCGGAAAATATGATAGAAATGGCACGTACTAAACTTTCCAAATATAATGATATTGAATATCAGATAGGTAATTTTTCTACGTTAGATTTTGATAATGATTATGATGTTATAATTTCTTCTTTAGCATTGCATCATTTAAAGAGTGATGAGGAGAAAAAACGGTTGTATAGTAAAATATATGATGCATTAAGTGTGGGTGGGGTTTTTTATAATGCAGACTCGGTTCTTGGTTCAACTGATCATCTTAGCAAAGTTAATTTGGAAATTTGGATGGATTATATGAGTGAGAATCTTCCGTTGGATGAGATTGAAGAGAAATGGCTTCCTACGCATTATGAAGAAGATTATCCGGCACCTTTAATGAATCAATTAGATTGGTTAAGAGAAATTGGATTTAAGGAAGTGGATGTGGTTTGGAAATATTATCAAGGAGCAGTTTATGGTGGTTTAAAATAAAACTGAAAAATGGGATTTAATTTTTTTATTTTTTTTAAATAATATAAAATAATATAAAAAAAGAGTTATATTCAAATTAAATATTTTATCCGAATACTTGTTCAACCATCCAATTTGGATGGAATTCTATTATATCTGAATATGATTGACCGGTTCCTAAAAATAGTATTGGTTTATTTATAACATATCCAATTGAGAGTGCAGCACCGCCTTTAGCATCTGCATCAGCTTTAGTGAGTATAACACCATCTATACTAACTGCTTCATCGAATTTACGAGCTTGCTCCACAGCATCATTACCAGTTAATGCATCACCGACAAATATTATTAAATCAGGTTTTATAACTCTTTTAATTTTTTTCATTTCATCCATGAGATTTACGTTAGTCTGCATTCTACCAGCTGTATCCACTAATACTAAATCTTTACCCTGAGCTTTAGCATGCTCTACTGCATCATAGGCTACAGCTGCTGGATCTGAGCCTTTTTTATGTTTAATAATTTTAACTCCAATTTTATCTGCATGGTGAGTGATTTGTTCAATTGCACCGGCACGGAAAGTATCTGATGCTGCAATTACCGGGGTGTAATTCTTTTCTATAAAGTAAGTGGCTAATTTAGCAATTGTGGTGGTTTTACCCGTTCCATTAATACCTACAAACATTATTTTGAGGGGTTCGCCTTGTTTTCGTTTTTCAACGATTAAATCATCTATATCTTGACTGTCCACATTTAATATTTCTGATATAGCATTTTTAAGTGCATTTTTAGTGAATTCTGTTACATCATTTCTCCGTTTGATCTTTCTTCCCACAAGATCCTGTTTAACGGTGTTTACAATCTGTTCTGCAACTTCTAATGCCACATCTCCTTCAAGTAGAGCCATCTCTAATTCGGAGAGTATATCATCTAAATCTTTTTCTGATATGGTTTTATGACGTATAAAGGAGAGTAAACCTGATTTATCTTCTTCAGAAGATTCTACTGATTCTGTTTCTTCAATTGTTTCCGTATTCGCTTTAATTGTTTCCTTTTCTTTTACAGTGCCCTGGTTGACTGGTTCTTCTGGGGGAATTTCATTGACTTCTGTTTCAACGATAGCTTCCTTTGGAACTTTTTCTGTAAGAGTTCCATCTGTTTTTTGAGCTTCTTCCTCTTCTTTAGATATTTTATCGCTAATTTTACCAATAGCGCCTGAAAACTTTTTTTTAAGCGATTCGAACAAAGAAACTACACTCCATTTATCATAAAATATTTTTTAAAATTTAGTTCTTATAAAAATAAAAAAATTCTTATTATTGCCCGGTTCCTTCCAGTTTTTGTATTAGTGCTTCAGCTTCTGGAGTTTTTCTCACAATTATTTCAGTTATTTTATTTAAATCAGTCATCATCTTATTAAGCAAAGCTTCCAAATCTTTCTTCTGATCTTTAACACTTTCTTGTGCACTATCTACTGTTTTTTTGACAGCTACTCCAGCTCCAAGACCTACAATTACTTCATCAGTATTTTTAATCTCTGTAATTATGAATGAACCGGCACCTATCGGAACTAATGTTTCAGTATCCTTTTTATCTTTAATAGTTTCTAATGTTTCACTAGCGATGTTAAGATCAGATATAGTAGTTTTTACAGTTTCCATTTGTTGATTAAGCACATCTGCCTGACCTTGATACATGTTAATTTCGTTTACCATCGCTTCCAGTTTTTTTCTCTCTTCCATACTGAATCACTCCCTGAGGAGAGATTTGATTAATGGGTCCTGGATTTCTTCCGGTGAAATCTCCACTATCTCCTCTATTCTGATCTTGTTTCTTATGATATGATGTTTACTGCCGAATTCAGAATATATTTTTTCTTTTATATCCTTTTCATCTATACCTTTTAATTCTCTTTTGAATGGGTGTAAAGTGTCACCCATCATAAATTTACCATGAATTCTAAATATTTTTGTCTTCATAAATATCCCTCAAGAAATCCAAATGCTTCTTCAATTCTTGCCAGTTCAGGACCGGTGGTACCTAAACTTACTATTATTCCTTTGGTATTAGCCACGGAACATGCTCCAACTAAGGAAGTACCATTATTAACTGTACCAATATCAACGGGTGCTTTAAGCGTTTCTTCTACAAATTTAATATCTTCTCGGCTGGCTGATGGGTGTATTAGCACTCCTTTATTAGTGGCTGTAGCCACTGATCCGGTAATTGTGAAGTCAGCTATACTGCCTCTTTTAACTTCTACATCTAAAACTTCAGTTATTACTTCCACAGATTTATCAGAGAGTAATGGGTTGACTATAGCTCCAAAGTCATTAGTTAACACAATATTACCTAATGCCGTTAATTTGTCTGGTATTCTTTCAACATTTACGCCGCTTTTCCGGATAGCTTCTATTTCCCTGTCAAAGGCATATTTAGATACAACAAATCCATTGGAATTTCCACATGCTAATGCACCAGCGAGGTTACTACCATTTATAGGTGTTTTAACTAACTCGACTTCCAATGATTCTTTTATTAAATCCATCATTACTTCTTCAAGGTTGGGTGGTATTATTGCTACGTTTTCAGTGAGTGCTATTGAAACACCTATGTTAGGATTACCACCCAGATTAACTCTTTTTATCATTTGCTCTCCTTATTCAACCAGTGTAACTGATACAGAGCCATCCTCTTCTGTTACTGCTTTAACTTTAATTTTTGATGGTGTTTTCTGAATTCCTCTTTCCCATATCTTTTCATTTACAGATGCATCAATTTTAATGTCATCAGACTTCATATGTCTTTGGAGGAACTCTCTGACAATTCGTATGGCTTTAGCGGACCTAATAGTCCTAGGTGCCTTTTTAACATCCCGAAGTGGTATAATGTAAACTCTTTCCATAATAAATAATCCTCCATTCCCGTTTATACCTTAATCTTACTTCTTCTCCATTGCCTCATTTTGGGGTGAGTTCTTACTTTTCTTGATGTTTTAATCATAACCCAAGTAGGCACTCTTCTATTCTGCTTGAAGACCTTAGTCAGTCTTAACTTTTTGGCTAATGGTTTATTTCTACTCATTTTTCTCTCCATCCTATTACTCTTGATTGTATATGTTTTGGAAATATGCGAGAGGCAGTTTCATCTCCCCTCAGCTGATCTATAACGTATCTAATTTCTATTTCATAGTCAGAATTATTATTTATATTAGTTAATTCTTGTTTAACCTTGAAAAGTTTTTTTGAAAGATTATTTATCGTTTTATAGCCAAATCCAGCTAAATTTAAGTATTCAATATTTTTAGAATCCTCAAAACTTCTTATTGCATCTTGATTTAGTTTAGGAACACGATCATCTCTTCTAGTGCCGTCGGCAACTACGGAATAGTTTTTTGCTGCTAATTGTAACATTTGATGATGAATATAATTCAAGCCATTATTGGGGAAGCTATCTTCTAGAATCATATCTACACCTTCGTGTAGAATATTTTCATCGGCTTCTAAAATTTTATGTGGGAATCCTAAATTTTGTGCTGATTGTGCTGCTGCCTTCCAGGAAGGTAAAATTCCAAAGTTAACTGTGATTAATTCTACTTTATAATCTAATTTTTGTAGAATCACCGCCATGATGGAACTGTCTTTTCCACCACTGTAGAGTACACCTGCATTCATTATATTTTAAGTTAAATTTAAATTTATTTTCTGATAATATTTATCTCTCTTTTTGAACCAGTGACTTGTTTTAAGAGTACTTTGAGTTGCTCATCCGTTATTTGCGTCTTTATTCTTCCCGCTTGAGCTAGTTGAATGAGTTGAAGTTCTATGTTATCCACGAATTCTTTTTTAGTCAATCTAAGATTGGCGAGTCTGCTTCTGGCCTCAGGAGTCAATATTTGTATCATAATTTGTTTCTTTTGAGCTTCAAATTCACGCATCTTCTCATAGGATTCAGCTTCAGCAGATTGCTGTGAAGCTTGTTGTTGTTGTAATTGTTGCAACCTCTTACGGCGTATTTCTTCAATATCGCTCATAATAATCTGACTCTCCTAAAAAAACTATTTATATAAATTTTTTAATATTTAGCTAATTCTGGAATTTCTTTTATAACTTTGAAGGATGTTTTATCTAAGAAGGATTTTCCTTTAGGGGTGACTAGTCTTCCTTCACCAACTTTCCTCACGTAACCTGCATTTTCTAGTTGATGTAATGCACCCCTAATTATGGCACCGCTTCCTTGCCTGAATTTTTCTGGACTGGTACCTCTATCTTTTTTCCCACCATAGTAAGTCTTTAAACTGTTTATTCCTACTGGACCATCTATATATACTCTTCTAAGGAGGGATGCACATCGCAAATACCACCAATCCGGATTTTCAGGTCGTCTTTCTTTATGTACACCTGTTTTAACAAATCGAGCCCACTCTGGTTCTTTTATCTTTTCAGTTTCTTTTAATTCTTTTGCAGCTTCATTTATAAGTGAATCTGCTGGTACATCATAAATTGTGGTCATAAATTTAGCCTCCTAAGCTCCTCTCTTTCTCTTGAATAATACTGCAACGTTACCTCTTAAATCTATAAGTTTAGAATTTGATTTTTCAATGATATCGCTAATATATTTTTGTTTATATGCAGCCATTCCCTTTGAAAATCTTATTTTCACAACTTCTCGATCTTTAAGTTGCCTTTTTATTTCATCAATAACATTTCCATTTAAACCTGATTTTCCAATGTTAATGGTAATAGTTGAAAGTGATCTACTCATTAATTCCTTCTTTGAAGGTGTAAGATTCAATTTTTCTCCTCCTTCTCTCTTTCTGTTCATTTATATATGGTATTCGCCTTACTTCTCCACAATCTAAACATTTAATATTGATTGAAGAGTTGAATAACCTTATTTGGGAGTTTAATCCTGGTCGGATGAAATGCTGACAATTTTTGCAGAATCTTCCCCTCCAAGTTCCCTTAATTTTTAGATTATATTTCTGGGCTATGTTCTGCGCCATCTGCACATAACGATGAGACCTTTCTGGATGACTGGATAATTCTTTTTCAGCATTTTGGAAAAGAATTTCTATTCTTTCTTCTGCTATTTTTATTACCCATTTTTGTTTTCGTCCCCGTCTCAAAGTTTAAACCTCATCCATTTATGATTGTAGAATTAGGCGAGAGTACAGCGCCTTAATATTAGTATCTTAAGTTTTATAAATAGGATGTTTAAGAATTTATTTTTTAACTGAAAAAAATGAAGTTTCAGATAATCTAATATTTTCATTATACTTACTTAAGAATAATAAATTGATTTATCTACTTTCCCTTTAAAAAGCTTTTCTATTTTATAAATTCATGGGAATTTAAGTATGAAATTTGCAATTTGAATCATATAATTATTTTAAGATATCTAAGTAATCAATAAAATCTACTTTACCGACTGGAAAATGTTCTTCACCTTTTATAACTTTAATTATAAGTTCAAGCACTTCCATTGGGTTTTTATTGCTGGTATCAATTTCATTTACTTTATCATTGTGAATTTGATAAGCTTCAAATGCACAGACATCTAAAGCTTCTGCTTCAATATTCTCCTGAATTTTAGCATCGTTAAATCCCTTATCTTGTAAGCGTTTTCTTAATATTGTTGGATGAGCACGGAGAACAATAACTAGGTCTGCTTCTTCAAAATAATATGAGAGATGGCCTTCCACTATTACCCAGTCTTTCTTATTTTTATAATCATTAGTTAGCTCATTTAATTTACTGCACATGGCATCTAAATCTACAATTTTAAATCCCAATTTTTGATGGTATCCCGTGTATAAATGATCCTGTTCAATTAATTGATTTAAATCAATTAATGGAATGGATAAGTGCTCCGCTAGTAAACTTGATACTGTGCTTTTGCCTGTGCCGGGAGTTCCCGTTATTAGTAAGATAATATTTAATTCACCTTTTTTTAACGATTATCCTTAAAACATCTTGATCATGTAGTATGTGGTCTAATCCCACTTTTTGACCTGGAAACTTAACTGAGGTACCCCATACTCGGGCTTGTCTGAAGTTACGTACAAAATCTCGATGTAATTTTAATGCAACGGCTCCTATTGTTGACTTATTTCTAACTATTAAGGGTTCTTTATAGTCTGCTCTAAGTCCTTGAGGTTTGAGATATATTCTTATGAGTCCTAGTTTATTGAATATTTCATCTTGAAGCTTATCAATATTTAATCCTCGATCTGCAGCCACTAATAGTGCATCTGGCAGTTTTAATTGGAGTTCCTGAAGATGTTTCTCATCTGCTAAGTCTATTTTATTCACTATTAATAGCATGGGTATATAGCAGATACTATTATCTAGTGAATCAATGAATTGGTCTATTGTGACATCATCTCTAATTAGAACATCTGCACTGTGGATTCCATATTCATTTAAGATGGATCTGATGGTTTTTTCATTTATATGGGTGAGTGGTATAGTTGATGATAGATTGATTCCACCCATTTTACTTTTTTTAACTGTTACATCCGGTATGGATTCGTTAAGTCTTATTCCTATGTTTCTGAGTTCTTCTGTTATGACTCTTTGATGTTGGGGGTTGAAGACATCTAGTACTATTAGTATTAAATCAGAATTTCTAGCAACGGAAAGTATTTCTCTTCCCCGTCCTTTACCTTTGGAAGCTCCGGTAATTATACCGGGGATGTCAAATATCTGGATTTTAGCTCCTTTATATTCCATTATACCAGGGATGATTTCTAGGGTGGTGAATTCATATGCACCTATTTTTGATTCAGCATTGGTAATCTGGTTTAGTATGGTGGATTTCCCTACTGAGGGAAAGCCGACTAGTACTGCAGTAGAGTCTCCACTTTTTTTAATATGGAATCCTTTACCTTTAAATCCTGATGAACTTCGTTGGAGTGATTCTTCTTTAAGTCTGGATAATTTAGCTTTAAGCTTCCCTATATGATGGGAAGTAGCTTTGTTATAAGGAGTTTTTTTAATCTCCTCTTCGATTTTACTGATTCTATCGTCGGCAGCCATAAAATTTTCAACTATTTAAATTTGGTTTTATTAAAGTTTAATTAAAAGAATATAACTGTTTAATCTCAATTATAAACGAATTCGCAAATAATAATGGTAAAAAACATTAAATATTTAAATTTAATAAATCTTGTTTTTTTGATTCTTATTATATTACATTAATTTTTTTTTATTTAAAAAAATATGTTAATAAAATTTATATTATTATTTTTTAATTTAAAGGAACTGTATATTTTAGTTATACTTTAAAATGAATAAAATGATTCCCCTAAAAAAAAGAAATTGAATTTTCAAAAATAAAATTTCTTTACATATTTTGTACATAAAAAAAGTGGATTTTTTGGATGAAAATGTTATTTTTTTCATCCTGTCCAAACTAGTACTCCGGGCTGTTGATAAGCTAATTTATATTGTGTTAGACCCATTCCTCCTAAAAGGTAAAGTTTAGTGAACATGGAGTTCTCTAACTGCACATTCATTACTATAGTATCATAAGTCCCGTTTTGATCATTTATAATAATGGAAATTGGACTGTTATTATTTACAATTTCATTTTGAGTCACATTATTACCTTGAATCACTATTAGTTTATGCGGTTGTACCACTAGACTACTATTGCCTTGTAATCCACTTACCAGTTGACTAGTTAATTCACTTGTACTTACATTATCATTTTGAAGTTGCTCAGTATTTATTAATCCTGCTGTAACATTATTATTAACAATTTGAGCAACTACACCGTTATCATTTGATACCAGTAATGTAGTGTTACTACTTAATCCCGTTTCATTGCTAGGTACAGGGGATGCTTGTCCTTCCTCATAATTATAGCCGGTACTGTTATTGGTTTGGAAATTCCAGTTTCCGAAGTAACTCCACCAATACGCTTTATCTATCATGTCAGAACTGGTTATTAACACGAATGGTGCCGGATTCACAGGATGAGTGTAATTAAGTATGGTTTGAGCTTGAGTTGGACTTAAATTGTATTGAGTAGTCATTATATTATAGGCTGTAGTATTATCCACACCTAATATACTATTCAATATTGTCACACTCTTTCCCGTATTATTCGTATAATTATCCATGGCTTGCGGGGCTAAATCTCCACTATTGGCTAGCATTGACAATATACCAATAGATAAACTTTCATTATCCGTGTAAAGTGCTTCACCAACCCAGTATGCACGGGGAGTATTCTGATTTCCCCCATCCCAGGTTGTCATACGGTCACCGTAATATTCAAATAAGTAACCGAAATCCCACCATGATGTTATAACCGTATTGTTAGGTGTATTATCTTTTATCCAAGTTAAGGAATTCACCATAGCCGAGTCAGTTCCGGGAACCACACTCGTAGCGATACTATATGCACCTGAAACTGATGAAAATACTCCTATCACTATTAAAATTACCACGATTATAGTTCGATAACTTGGGACAGTAGTATATGATTTAATGTATTCATATATTATTCCTATAAATATTCCCGCACCTAACGCTAATGGAGTTGAGAGTTCTAATGCAAACCTTACTCCTTCTTTTAAAGCGTAAGTCATTGTTAGAATCCATATAACTAACAATATACCATATAAGAGATAAACATTCTTTTGCGGGCCAGTTAATTCAGGTATAATATATTTTTCCTTTTTAGATGACTTCTTATTATTTTGATTATTTTTATTATTTGAATTTTTATTTTTACTTTTATATCTTTTACTACGTCTTTTAGTAGGTTTTACAGTTGGAGGAGTTTTTACTGGAGGTTTCTCTACTTTTGATGCTCTTAAACGCCAGAATATTAAGAAGACACCTAATGCGGCAAATGCAACTACAAAATAACCCCCAACATCACTTATCGCATCGGTGATTGAAGGTAGTTGTAATTCAGCTACTGAGACAAGAGCGTTAGGATAAGTTGAATGAGCTAAGGTTGACGCCTGTAATTGCGTGAATCCTAATGGTTCTAATATAGTATTGAAGAAACCAGATGGACCTACAGAAATCAATGTTAAGATGGTACTTAGAACAATGAAAATTACTAATGCAAAAACTATTGGTTGATCAATGAACCAGCTTCCAATATTTTTATATTCGGATCTTTTCTTAGTTGGTTCAAACTTGAGGAGGTATGCTGCAATTAAATATATAATACCTACTCCTATCACTAAGTATAAACTATAAATCCATCCAAACCAGGATAGGGAGAATATATATAGGATTAGAGCGGATAGAACAACGAATATGCTCCTATTCCTAATATTATTAGCGCGAATACTCTCTACGAAGAACCATACAATTAGTAACGGCATTAGCACGTTGAACATTTCTGTGGTGAAGAATCCTGCAAAATTATGTGAAAAATAAGCAGGAGCAGTTGAAACTAATATAGCTGCGGTTATTCCACCATAATCGTTGGTTAATCTTCTTATGAATAGATATGCTGGTACTACAACTAACGATCCTATTACAGCAGGCAACCAGAATGCTACTGCAGTTAAAGGTACTTTAGCGAATAGATTAACAAATTTATAAGAGAAAGCTGTTAAGTAGACAATCATTGGTGCACTGGTTGATGGCGATCCAGGGGGAGCGTAGGAGAGTAAGTCATAGTCTGTACCGTTAATCACGGCATCTCCAATGTAGCCGTGCTCTAAATAAGTTTGAGTATTACGAAGGTTATAATAGGAATCTATTTCACTGTAATATGGGAGTCCTGTAGAATCCTCATAAAATGATTTTTCCATCTGCGGGACGGCTGAAATATTAACCGCCTCTGCTCTAATTGTGAAAGCGAATATGAATAATAATATAATTATAATTAATGGTTTATATTTATTTAAAACTTCTTTTGCACCCATCTTATGATACCTCATGAATGAATTGAATGTATAAATTATAAATAATTATGCCCAAATTCTTACATATTAATTCTAAACAATAAATTTCTTATTAAATATTTCTTGTTTTTTTTTATGAATAATTAGTATTATAAGCATATAATTTATATTTTTTTTCTTAGTTAATATAAAAATTATCATTTTTACAATTAAAAAAAAAAAATTAATAATTTTTTTAAGCAGTCAAAAACTATTCTGAAAAAAAATAAGATTTATAAAATAGTTTTTTTTTAAGTAATCATTTTTCTAAGTTAAATAAATAAAAGTTGATTTTAGTTTTTAGATGGCTTTTCTTCGATTGACTTAGTGAATCTGCATTTCGGAAAACTTTTACATCCTATAAATTCTCCATAACGTCCTTTTCTTTTTATAAGATCACTTCCACAATCCGGGCATTCACCAACCACTTCATTGGATGGTTCCTGTCCTTCTTGACCACATTTAGGATCTAAGCATGCTCTTTGTCTAGGTTTTCCAAATGAAATCATGGGAAGATTACATTTTTCACATTTAGTTTTAAGTACTGAAGCTCCACGGGGAAGTGAATAAGTTGATTTACAATCCGGATATCCTGAACATCCTACAAATGGTTCACCTCGAGGTGAACCTATTATGATAAGGTTATTACCACATTTACATTCCCCTACAATCATTCCTTCCCGATAAGCTTTATAAAGTTCATTACCTATGTCGAGCTTATTCTTTTCAATATCATCTAGTATGGAGGTTATTTCAACTTTAGCTTCATCTATAATCTTATCTTTATTAGCTTTACCTTCCATTATACTTTCAAGCTCTGATTCAAACTCTCTTGTAAGTTCTTCACTTGTAATTTTCTCTGAGTATTTCTTTAGAGTATCTATAAGCTGTTCACCCAGTACATTCACATGTATCTTCTGACCTTCCACATATTTCCGATCATATAAAATAGATATTATATTAGCTCGTGTTGATTTAGTTCCTAATCCTCTTTTCTCTAATTCTCTTATTAATGAAGCTTGATTGTATCTTGCTGGAGGTTTAGTTTCCCTTTCTTCATCTTTAACCTCTGCTTTTAACTTGTCACCTTCTTTAATAATAGGAAACTCATCATTTTCTACACTCCTATAGGGATACTGTTCCTGCCATCCTAATTCAACTGTCCTTTTTCTAGTGAAGTTAAACTCTTCTTTTCCAATATTTAAAATTGTTTTCATAGATTCCACGATAGCATCTACACCAAAGACACTTATAAATCTGAAAACTATGAGTTCGTAAAGTTTTTTATCATCCGTACTTAATTTTTTAGGTAAAACTCCGGTTGGATGGATTGATGGATGGGCTTCATCTGTTTTCTTACCTTCATGGGGTTTGAGAGGTTTTTTTAGTTTAGATATTTGTTTTTGGAATGCTGTGCTTAATGAAAGTTTTTTAAGTATTTTATCGTATCCAATACTTTTGGGAAGTTTTTGTGATGAGGTTCGGGGATAGGAAGTGTAACCTTCTGCATATAAATTTTGAGCTATTTGTTGTGTTTTTTTAGGGTTAAATCTGAATAGGGAGTATGCTTCTGATTGGAGGGATCCTAAATCGAATGGTACTGGTGGAATTTTTTTAGATTTTTTTAGGATAATTTTTTTAATTATGGCAGGTTTATCTTTACATTCTAGTAGGATATCTTCTGCATCTTGTTTTTTGAAAATTTTACCTTTCTTATGATCTGCAATGATTTCTTGTTCAGTGTAGGCTTTTATTAGCCAATAGGGTTCTGGTATAAATTTTGATATTTCTTTTTCACGTTCCACTAGTATGGAGAGTGTGGGTGTTTGTACTCTTCCTGCTGAAAGTTGTATATATCTTTTAGTTGCTTTTGTTACTGCATCGGTGAGATATTTAGATATATTAACTCCGAATAGAAAATCAAGTACATGTCGAGCTATTCCACTGTTGACTTGGTTAAGATCTAATGGTATGGGATTTTCGTAAGCATTTAATATGTCTTCATCTGTTAAAGTGGAGAATTTCATTCTAACGGTATTTTCGAGACTATTAGAGCCACATGCATATTTTAATGCATTGTATCCTATTAGTGTTCCTTCTATATCATAATCACATGCGTGTACAAATTTATCGGCGCCTTTTGAAAGTTTTTTTATAGCATTTACGTAATCTTTAGTGTATTTTTTGGTTTTATCTTTCTCGTATAATGGTACCCATTCTAAGTCGAATATTTTATTTTTTCTTTGGTTAGCGGATGCTAGTGAGTATAAATGTCCAACTGCAGCTAGGACTGTTGTTTTTTTACCATTGTCTTCTACTTCGTAGTAGGGGACTCGTTTATAATTTTTTTTAACGGTTTTACCGGGTAATGCCGCAGATATTTTCTCAGATGCTTTGGGTTTCTCGCATATTATGATTTCATGCATATAATATCACTCAAATTAAAATTTTGATATATTTATTTATTAATATTATTTTCGTTATTAGTAAGGAAATGTAATATTATTATGAACAGTTAAATTGTAGTATATAAGCTTTGCATTATCTATTATATTTTTTTTTTTAATTATATGATTTTTTCGAAGTTTTTTTAATTATTAGAATTTAATGTTTTCATAAATTTATTTATTTTAATATCATTATTTAGTTAATAAAAACGTTTTCCACTATTATTTTCATTACCTTATTATTATATAATCCTAGAAATTTTATTTATAATATAATATCTCAATAAATTTTAATGTGGATAAAAAGAAATGTGAAAATAAGTTTTTAATTCCAATAAAAAATTTTTATATTTTCTGAGGAGAGGTTTATTTTAATTTGTATAAACTTAAATAAAGAATGTATAAAGTTAGAAATTATAATTGGAAGTTAAAAAATTATTTTTTTTCTGTATAATATAAATATTAAATTTTAAGCTTTTTAGAAAAACAAATTTACTATAATAGAAATGTTTTATAGAAACTAAAATTAGAGGTTATTGAATTGTTGATAGGCGTAATATCTGATACCCATATACCT
Source organism: Methanobacterium sp. (assembly GCA_015661405.1). GTDB lineage: Archaea > Methanobacteriota > Methanobacteria > Methanobacteriales > Methanobacteriaceae > Methanobacterium_A. The sequence goes on along the minus strand of JACWMK010000025.1, from coordinate 27,462 downwards.
GAAAGAGCAGATGAAATACCAAAAACTGTTTTTGAAGTATTTAAGAATGTGAATATGATTTTACATACGGGGGATGTGGTATCCATAGCTGTAATTGATCAATTAAAAAAGTTAGCACCTACATTATGTGTTCAAGGAAATATTGATAGATACTATGGCTTAAATCTTCCGAAAAGAAATGTTATTACGGTGGATAAATTTAAAATAGGTTTGGATCATGGTGAGGTTTATCCTCGGGGTGATACTCAGCAGTTGAAATATATTGCTTTAGAGATGGATGTTGATGTATTGATTACTGGGCATACTCATTGGGCATTTATAAATGAGATTGATGAAATACTTCTGTTAAATCCGGGAAGCCCCACTGTACCTCGAATGTCGGATCCTACCGTCATGCTACTTAAAATAGAGGGTAGTACTATTGATAGTGAAATAATTAAAATTGGAGAATCCACTTGTAAGGCGCTTAATTTAAAGGAACGAATATAAATGAGTAAAAAATGGGATAATGAACGAAAGCGTGATGAATATCATAAGAAGGCTAAGAAAGAGAATTATTACTCGAGAGCCTCTTATAAGCTTCTTCAGTTGAATACAAAATTTAGAATAATCAGAAAAGGAGATTATGTGGTTGATTTAGGAGCTGCTCCGGGCGGATGGTCTCAAGTGGCTTTAGAAAAGGTAGGGGAGTATGGATTAGTGGTGGGTGTAGATCTGGAGCGAATTAAACCTATGGAGGATGATGGCACCTTCGTGGGGATACGGGGTGATTTCACTGATGAGGATACTCTAAAGAGAATTGAGTATGTTACGGGTAAGAAAGTTGATGTTATCTTATCTGATGCATCTCCTAAACTTAGTGGTGTTAAAGATATTGATCAATTAAGATCAGTGAAACTGGCTGAGAATGCACTTAAAATTAGTAAATCCGTCTTAAAAAATCATGGAATTTTAGTTATAAAAGCATTTCAGGGTGAAGAATTTGAGAATCTTCTAAAAAAAATTAAGATGGAATTCAAATTAGTTAAAACAACTAAACCTCCCTCTTCTAAGAAGAAAAGTGTGGAGATGTATGTTTTAGCTCGAGATTTTATTAGAAATTAAAAAAAAAGTTTCTTATAAAATTTATATTTTTAACCTAGCTGAGCGTTTAAACTATTAAGACTATTTTTAGCAGTATCTAACTGTTGTTCGGCTGTGGTTATTCTATTCTGTATTTCTTGTGGTGGTTGATTAGATTCTATTGCACTTTGAGCATCATTTATATCAGTTTGCGCTTGGATTAATTGTATTTCTGCAGTATCATACTCTTGAGTTAAATTTTGATTATTTCTACTATCCACTGTTTCCTGAGTTGTATTATACTGGGCTTGAAGGCTACTGTAATCTGCATTTAAATTAGCTATTTGATCATATGCAGATCCACTACTAACATGTGTAGATATACTTGATGAAACGATTTCGAATCCTATATATCCTACTACAAGTATGGTAACTATGATCATTATTATGCCTAGGATAGATATTGTCATAGAAGTTGCTTTAAATAAGTTTAAACGAGACCTTTTCAATTTATCCTCCTCATTATAAGTCTTTAAATATATTATTATTTTTTGTACACAGATATATAGTGTTCAAATAATAATAAATAATAATAATAATTAAGTCATTAATATGATATAATTATAAACATTTAATTAATTAATTTCCTTAATATATAAAATAGTATCTATTTATATCATTAAAATTCCATACTTACAATATAATTCCAGTATAAAATATAACTAGAATTATCCTCCAAAAATGATTAAAATCTCTCTAAAAATTTTTTATAAAAAGTTAGTGAGATATATGTCATTTTAATCATATTTAATTCTAAATTAAAATAAATTATAATTCCATTTACAACATTTTTTTTTATCATTAAAATTTTAAATAATAGGAGAATATTCTAACAATGCCCACTTCAGTTGAACCAACAACAGATAAAACTAAAACATCAGTTGCTAAATTTGAAGATTTCTTTAGTAGCGACAAATATAAGGATAAAGTCTTTGATGCCTTGGAGAAATATCCAGAACAGAGATCAGTAGTGGTTAATTATTCGGAATTGGAGATGTTCTACCCGGATCTAGCTGATCTTTTAATTGATAAACCCGAAGAAGTTATAAAAGCTGCTCAAAAGGCGATACGTAACATTGATCCTCTGCGTAAAAATGCAGAACTTAAAATCCGCTTTGAGAATATCAGAAATAATGTTCCATTACGTTACTTGCGAAGTAAATATATTGGTAAATTCGTAGCTGTGGATGGTATTGTACGTAAAACTGATGAGATACGCCCTAGAATAGTAACTGCAACATTTGAGTGTAGAAGTTGTATGAGACTTCATGAAATCCCTCAAAACTCCAGCCTCATAAGTGAACCTGCCCTTTGTCAGGAATGTGGCGGTCGATCATTCCGTTTATTACAGGAAGAATCAGAATTCATGGATACTCAAACCACTAAATTACAGGAGCCACTGGATAATCTTTCTGGTGGAGAACAACCTCGACAAATAGCTATAATCTTGGAAGATGACATGGTGGATTCCTTAATACCAGGTGATATTGTTAGAATAACCGGCCATCTTAAAACCGTGCGTGATGATAAAACCAAACGATTCAATAACTTCATTTACGGAAATTATATAGAACAGTTGGAACAGGAGTTTCAGGAATTAAAAATATCTCCTGAAGATGAGGAGGAAATAAAAAAATTAGCAGCTGATCCTGACGTTTACAATAAAATAATAAAGTCCACTGCACCATCTATACATGGTTATAGGGAAGTTAAAGAAGCCATTGCACTGCAGCTTTTTGGTGGAACAGCTAAAACATTGGAGGATAAAACTCGTATTCGAGGTGATATTCACATACTTATCGTGGGTGATCCGGGTATTGGTAAATCTCAGATGCTGAAGTATGTTTCTAAGTTAGCTCCTCGAGGTATTTACACTAGTGGTAAAGGTACTAGTGGTGTAGGACTTACAGCGGCGGCTGTTCGGGATGAATTTGGTGGATGGTCTCTGGAGGCTGGAGCATTGGTCCTAGGTGATCGTGGTAATGTTTGTGTGGATGAATTGGATAAGATGAGACCAGAGGACCGATCTGCTATACATGAAGCATTGGAACAGCAGACTATTAGTATTGCCAAAGCGGGTATCATGGCTACTTTAAACTCTCGATGTTCAGTGCTGGCAGCGGCTAATCCTAAATTTGGAAGATTTGATCAGTATAAATCAATTGCAGAACAAATAGAGCTTCCTCCAACAATTTTATCTCGATTTGACCTTACATTTGTTATTGAAGATAAACCTAATTTGGAAAATGATAAAAAATTAGCTAATCATATTTTAAAAATTCATAAAGAAATTTCAATTCCCTTTGAAATTGACCCGGAGATATTACGTAAATATATTGCTTATGCTAGAAAAAATGTTAAACCTAAACTTACTGATGAAGCTATGAAGGTGCTTCAGGAATTCTATGTTGGAATGAGGGGTGGTGCTGAAGATGAGGATTCCCCGGTACCAATTACTGCTCGTCAACTTGAAGCTTTAGTTCGATTATCTGAGGCTCATGCTAGAATTAGATTAGCTGATGAAGTTAAGGTGGTTGATGCTGAAAAGGCCATCCAACTGCAACAGAAATGTCTTCGACAAGTGGGTTTAGATCCTGAGACTGGTAAAATTGATATTGATAAAGTTGAAGGTAGAATGCCGAAATCTGATCGGGAGAAGATTAGATTAGTGCCTCAAGTTATTAAAGAGTTGCAAGAGGAGTATGGTGGAAATGCTCCTAAAGATATACTTTTAAATGAACTTTCGGATAAATATAATATGGATGAGGAGAAGGCTGAAGAATTAATAACTAAGTTGAAGAGACAGGGAAGTATTTATGAACCTAAACAGGGTTATTACAAAGTAGTATAAAATTTATATTTAAATAATCATTAAATTATTTAAATTATGAATTATAAAATTGTTATTAATTAATAAAAAAAAATGTATGTAAATATTTTTTGTATTTACCATAATTTAATATAAATTATTTAAATTAAATAAAGGAGGATTTTTTATATGATTAATTATAATGAATTATTGGATAGAGCTATAGATCAATTACCACATCAAACAACGGAGACTAAAAGATTTCAAGTTCCTAAGGCTTATTCCATGATTCAAGGAAATCGGACTATGATTCAGAATTTTTCAGAGATTGCTGATGCCCTTAATCGTGACCCTCAGCATATTTTGAAGTTTCTTTTAAGAGAACTGGGTACTGCAGGAAACTTGGAGGGTACTCGGGCTATAATGCAAGGAAAATTCACACATTATCTTATAAATGAGAAGATAGATGACTATATCACTAGATTCATCATGTGCCATGAATGTAATAGACCAGACACCAAAATTATAAGGGAAGACCGGATATTTATATTGAAGTGTGAGGCTTGCGGTGCTAAAGCTCCTCTTAAATCGCTTTAATTACTTCCAAAAAAATGTATTATATTATTTGGAATTTAAATTAAAAAAATTTTTTTTTATAAATTTTTGTTGAGTAGTAGATTATTTTGAATGTTAAAATATTTTGCCCACAATGCGGGAAAACAGGTGTAAAACTTTTCAGTGGTCTCTGCCGTTCTTGTTTTATTGAAAAAACTTGTTTAATTAATATCCCTGAAGAAATTGATATCATCATTTGCACTCATTGTGGATCAATCCAAAAAAAAGGTAGATGGATGGATTCTGGATTATCTTTAGAGGATATAGTAATAGAAACCATTTATGAATACGTTGAAATTGATGATTCTGCTTCTGACGTGGCGATATCAGTTAAAATTTTAACTATTCGTGGTTCTATTTTTGAATGTTTGGTGAATGTTAAGGCGCATGTTATGGATGAGATTCTAATTCAGGAGTTTTTGGTGGAAGTTAAAGTAAATAAAAGTGTTTGTACAGTTTGCAGTAAGTTTTCTTCAGGTTATTATGAAGCTGTTATTCAAATGCGAGCTGATTCTAGACTTATTTCAGATGATGAGATAGGAACTGCAGATAAAATTGTAAGAGATAAGATTGAAAGGCTTTCCAATAAAAATCGTATGGCTTACATTTCTCAAAGAGTAGAAATGAAAGAAGGGATAGATTACTATGTAGGCTCCTATAAAGCAGCTCGCAAACTTACTGAAACTTTGAGGAATGTTTTTGGAGGAGTTTTAAAGGATTCACCTCGACTCATGGGCCGTGATAAAACTAAAGGAAAAGATCTTTACCGTATATGGTTTTCTTTGAGGTTGCCTCAATTTCAGAAGTATGATTTTGTTAAATATAATAATGTGAAAACACAAGTGCTTAATTTTGATGCTAACAAAATATATCTTAAGGCTTTGGATTCATCTGCTACAATTTCAGTTGCTTGGCGGGATTATGAAAAATTAAAATTAATTGCTCGAAAGGATGATATTAAATTGGCTATGGTAACTGCTAAGACTCCTCAGTTAATTCAAATCCTTCATCCGGATACGTATCAACCAGTGGATATTGAATTAAATGATGAACTCAGACATTTACATATTGGAGATGAATTGAAAGTTGTTGAAATAGATAATATTCTTTATGTAATCTGAAAATCCGATTTTTTAAATTCTTGTTAATTAATTAATAATTTATTTAAAAATTTTTTAATGAAACTAAAAAAACTAAGTTTTTTATACGTAAGTGATTATTGAATATTTAACTAAAAAAAAATTTTTTTAATGATTTTCTAATATAATAATTCATTTTTACTGGTGATGAAGAATGGACTTAAAGTCTAGAATAGCAATTATAGAAAAGGGAGTACTGGAGATAGTTACTTTAGATGAACTGAAGGAGAAAATTGAAAATCAGAATATGACTGCGTATATTGGTTACGAACCTTCTGGTAAAATTCATTTAGGGCATGCTATCACTGTTCAAAAAATGTTAGATTTGCAGAAGGCTGGTTTTAAGATTAAAATCCTCCTAGCAGATCTTCACGCCTACTTGAATGATAAGGGAAGTCTTGGAGAAATAAAAGAAATATCAAAATATAATATAAAATGTTTCCGTGCCCTTGGATTAGATGATGAAACTGAATTTATTTTAGGATCCAGTTTCCAGACTCAAGCGGATTATACTTATAAAGTTTATGAGACAGCTATTTACACTACACTTGCACGTTCCAAACGTAGTATGGCTCAGATAACTAGAGAAAGTAAAGATCATAAAGTTGCCGAAGTTATATATCCACTGATGCAGGTGGTTGATATGATTTTCTTAGGAGTGGATTTAGCTGTGGGTGGTATGGAACAGCGTAAAATACACATGCTAGCTAGGGAAAATTTACCTAAGATGGGATTTCCCGCACCAGTATGTATTCACATTCCTTTATTACATGGTACGGATGGTGCAGATAAAATGTCCTCTTCTAAAAAAAACTTCATTGCTATTGATGATTCACCCGTAGTGATAACTGAAAAGGTTAAGAAGAGCTTCTGTCCACTGGGACAGGTGGAAGGAAACCCGGTTTTGGAGATGGCGGAGCATTTCATATTTACAAAATATAATTCCATGATTATAGAAAGGAACCCCAAGTTTGGTGGTAATCTGGAGCTTAAACTGGAGCAGTTATTAGATTTGTACGGTAAGGGAGAATTACATCCTTTAGATCTTAAAAATGCGGTTTCAAAATATTTAATAAAAATTTTTGAGCCAGTGCGTGATTATCTTAATATTCATTAAAAAAAAAATTAGTTTGGATTATTTTTTTTAATTGATTATAAAAGTTAAAATAAAATAAAGTTTTGAATTTATGGGAGAAGTGATTTTTTTATGGATGAAGAAGTTAAATATGAAATGAGAATTCCACAGGGTGTTTCCGTGCAAATTCTGGCTAATGTAATGGAAAAATTTAGTCTTGAGGTTAAACAAAGTGATGATGGTCCCTTTTTGTATGGTGAGAAGGATAATTTAGAAGACGCTAGGGATTATATAGTTAAGGCTTTAAATGAGAGAATAAAAGATTTAGAGGGCGTTGAATAAGTTTAAAAAAAATTTAAATTAAATTTGAATTAATTCATTTTTTTTTATTATAAAAAAAAATTTTATATTTCAAGTCTTTATCAACCATTCTTTTACTTCATCTGCGATATCTTCTGCTATATCCTCTATATGATTTTGATCACTCCATGTACATATTTTAGATTTGGATAGGTCTCCTACTTCTTCAAAGGTGCTTTCATCACTCCAGGGATCTTTTTGTGATGGTGTGCAGAAGGTAAGATCACTGTCATGATTTTCTTGTAGTAAATCCCATGTTTCTGAATTACGAAGCTCCCAATACCAGGAATATGTGAGTACACATTCATCATCTGTATCTTCCTCTTCTGTTTCTTCTTCACAAAAACTTTCTTCAGCTTTATATCCAACCACTAGCATTTTCCCATCTTCAATTTCAACGTGTGCTTCCCAAACATCTTCAGATTCTTTAATCTTTTCAATGGGTGTAGTTATGATCAAGTCAATTATTTCTTCCTTTTCCACCATCTTAATAAGCACTCCTTCTTAAATTTAATTCTTATTACTTTTTATTACTTAAACAGATTTTCATTAGGATGAATAACTTTTTAAGACTACATAAATAGTATATTAGTCAAAAATAATACTTAATTCTATCTATATAAATTATTAAATTTTTAGAGTTTTAATGAAATAATTCATAACTTTTATAATTGAATGGTTACCTAGTTTCTATAATAAAAAATTTTTTTAAATGCATAAGCTTAGTTTAGGAGATATTATTCGTTTTATATCCTGATGAGTTTTATTAACACCATTTTCTGCATTCAAAACTTGAAATCCTTCATTTTCAGCTAGTTTAAGATATTTTTTCCGGATTTTTTCGAGGAAAACCTTATTCTCAAAATGATCTGTACCTTCACATCTCTCCAAAGCAGTGTCAATTTCTAAATCTAATAATATTGTTAAATCAGGTATTTTTGCATGTTTATTTAATTGAGATATCCACTCATCATCATTTTGATATACTATACTTGAATAGAAGCAACGGTCACTAATTACAATTTTACCTTCAGATTCTGCTTTTTGTATTTTATCCATCAAAAACATACGATCAGCAGCGAAAAGTAGTGCTAAAGTTATTTGAAAATTAGTTTCAGATGCATGGGGACTTCTAAGCATTTTCCTAATTAATTCACCTACTTCAGATCCTGTAGGTTCTGAAATCTTTAATGGATTATAGCCAATAGTTATAAGCCATTTTTCAAGTAATTCTATTTGAGTTGACTTTCCTGATCCATCAATGCCTTCTAAACAAATATACATTTTTATAAATACTCCTTAGAAAAAAATAAATTTAAAATTTTTATTTTATTTTTTTTGTAAATATCTTAAAATTCTAATGGACTGGGCGGGATTTGAACCCGCGGCCTCTGCCTTGCGAAGGCAACGCTCTACCATCTGAGCTACCAGCCCCTCATAAAAAGAATAAAAATTTTTATATGATTATTTTATTGATTAAAAATACTGTTATTATTTATTACAGTTTCACTCTAATTTTTTTTTTTAATCCCATTTTTTTCTGAATACTTCTTTCTCTTTTAAAGTCATCCAATGACTTCCATCACATAACGGTTTGTTATCGGATTTACCACAACGACAGAGAGTAACTCGATTTCTTATTTCGTAAAGTGTTCCATCTGCAGATTCAATGGGAATTCCACCCCTTACCCATAGTGGTCCTTCACAATTTTTTTGTAAATCATCCACCGCTGCTATGGATGTTTCCATAATAGGTTCTATTGGTTTACCCGTTTCTTTATCCCATAAAATTAAACGTCCTGATGGGCAGTTTCTAGCTTCTTCCATTGCTAATTCAATATCTTCAGGATTATCTGATTTTAGTAGTTCTCTGATTCCACCTTTACGTAGGCAGAACCTTGAATGGTCACATAACTCCCATACATCCGTTAATTTAAATCTTTTATCTTCAAGTTCAACTGCCCGGTCCTTATATGGTATTTTACTAGCCACTTCTGTGCCTGTAAAATCAGTTGTAGTGTGTGTTCCATCACAAAATGGTTTATTTTTAGATTTACCGCAACGACATAGAATATAATTTTCTTTAAGTGGATATTTATAATCAGTATGCCATTTACATATATTGCCTTCCTTATCAGCATTTATACTCATTTTATATAAAGGAATTTTACCAGATACTAAATAAGGACCGTTTTTAATTATTTTTATTTTCATTTTAATCTTCAACCGATTCTCCATTTTTTATATTGTCATTCACTTTTACAATATACAAATTTTTTTTATTTTGTTTTACTTTTATTTTATTATTTACTTTTTTGGCTTTTAAATTGATGAATTACTTTTGAGTCTCTAAAAAAAAATTTGTTTATAAAAATAGTTTTTTTGAAAACATTTACATTATTTTAATGCTAAAAGTAATATAAGTGAAATTCTGTTTTAAAGTATAATAAATTATTTATTTATTCTTTGAAAATTGGTGTCTCTTGTGGTTGAAGAATCGAAAACAGGTTGGCTGACGCTGATTGTGGTTACTTTATCGGTTTTTATTATCGTAATTGACAAAACTTTTTTAAATGTGGCTATTTCTGCTCTTATAACTGATTTACATACTAATATTCAAACTATTCAATATATAATTGCAATTTATTCATTGGTTATGGCTTCTTTAATGATTATTGGAGGTAAGATTCAGAATATTTTAGGTAGAAAAAAAACTTTCCTTACTGGAGCTTCAATTTATGGTGTAGGGACTATTATCGCTGCTGTCAGCTTAAATAGTGCAATGCTTCTTCTGGGATGGTCTATTCTTGAGGGTATCGGTGCCGCGCTAATGATGCCTGCAACTACTTCCATTATATCTGGCAGTTATTTTGGAGAAAGACGAGCTTTTGCCTTAGGGATCATTAGTTCTATGGCATCCGGAGCGGGTAGTATAGGGCCGCTTCTAGGTGGTTTCCTAACCACTTATTACACGTGGCGATATGCGTTTGCTTTGGAGTTAGTAGTAATTATAATCATATTATTGTCGTCTCGTGTAATAGAACCATTTCCACCAACTGAGAAATGGTCTGATTTTAATATTTCAGGAGCTGTATATTCCGCGTCAGGCATATTTCTATTGGTAATTGGTATATTACTACTTAATGATCCGGCTAATTGGAATTTAGTGCCTTACTTTATCATTGCAGGAGTGATTCTTCTTGTGATTTTTTATTTAAACCAAAAGAGTAGAATTAAAGAGGGTAAATCACCATTACTTGATATTACTCTTTTCAATGATCGCTCTTTTACTTTAGCTAATATAGCTCGATTAATAATGAATTTCACTATTGGAGGGGTGCTTTTTGTACTTCCTGTATTCATATTAATCGTTTTAGGTGCTGATCCATTAACTACTGGTTTATCGTTGATTCCTATGAGTTTAGGCATTTTCACCCTTTCCTTCACCGCTGGTAAGGTTTCAACACGATTATCTGCCCGTTACATTCTCTCGATAGGGTTTTTAGCTTCTATGGCTGGTAGCATATATTTAACACTTGTTTTTAGTCCGTATACTACTATTCTAGATATGATGCCTGGGATCTTATTATTAGGTGTGGGTATGGGTATTGTTTTCCCTCATTCTGCAAATGTAGTTTTTTCAGTGGCTCGTGGGGATCAGCAGCCTGACGCTTCGGGTGTTTTGAATACTGGAATTAACTTTGGTTCAGCATTAGGAACAGCTGTTCTTGGAGTTATATTAATTTTAGGTGGTTTTGGAAGTCTGACAATAAATAATGGAAGTTATGCATCAAATTCACATGTGGATATTAAAGATATACCGGGTAAGCTTGGATTTGGAGGTTCACCATCTTTAATGGAAATTAACTCCGGTTCTCTGACAACTGATATTAAAAAAATTAACACTATGAAAGATTGTTTTAATATAGTAACTATAATACTTCTGATTGGACTGCTTATTTCCTTATTAATACCAAAACCTAGAAAAACATCTAAAACCAGTGAGGGTGGAATTACCACTCATATATAGAATAAATTATTTAAGCAATTAAAAAGAGGTTAAATTTTATGAGTGTTGGAATTGATTTAGTGCTTTCAATTATAGTTATTTTGATTGTGATCGTTGCTGTGTCTATAATATGGCCTCTTTTGTTGGGTGCTGCTTGGTCACCTACGTCTGTTAGAATAGTTGATAGAATGTTAGAAATGGCGGAAATAGTTTCTGGAGATATTGTCTATGATCTTGGTTCTGGTGATGGGAGAATTGTTGTGGAAGCAGCGCGAAAGTATCAGGCGAAGGGGGTAGGTATAGAAGTGGATCCTTTAAGGGTTATTTGGTCTATAATAAATGTTTATATTATGCGTCTTAATGGTAGTGTCAGAATTTTGTGGGGTAATATATTTCATCAGGATATTAGTGATGCTACAATAGTTACATTGTTCCTTTGGCAAAGAACTAATCAAAAATTGAAGAAAAAACTTTTAAGTGAACTTAAGCCAGGTACACGTGTTGTTTCATATATATGGACTTTTGATGATTGGATTCCAGTTAGTGCGGATGAATATAATCGTGTTTATTTATATATCATCGGGGAAAGTACTTAATTTATAATGAGAATAAGTTAAAAAATATTAAGTTTATAAAATTTGTTCCAAAAAAAAATATTTATTTTAATTTTTTATATCACTCTTTTTTTTAATTTTATATAAAAAAAGAATATTTGGAAAATATTTTATTATTTCTTTAATTCCTATAATAATGACACTAAAAAGGGAGATCCTAATCCATAAGCAATAAGAATTATTACCATTCCTATTTTAAGTTTATTTGACACATTTCTAGCATTTTTAACTGACTGATCCTTAAGAATAGATGATGCATAATATAGGAAAATTAAAACAGCAATTATAAGCAATGGAATATAAAATATAGTTAAAATCCCCAGATAATAAAGTATAGGGCTACTTAAACTAGCTAATATTAAAAAAAACGCTGCAATAATGGATGAAATCCTCATACCACGCATTATAGGTAAAGTGGTTGCTCCCTCCATTCTATCACCTTCAACATCTTCCATATCCTTCACAATCTCTCGAGCTAAAGTTGTAAGAAATGGGAAGAATCCTAAGATAATTGAAGTTAATATTTCACCTACAATTACGCCTCCAAAAACAAAAGTTAATCCCGTTAAAAATGAAATCACTATATTTCCAATTAAAACCTTTTTTTTAAGATTATATGCGTAGTAAACCATTAGAAGGGCGGTTGAAAGAGCTATTAATCCAGGAAGTAAACCAAGGATAAAAGCTAAAATTGTTCCTATCAAAAGTAATGCTAGGGAGTAAAAACCCGCCTTATTTAAAGATATTCTACCTGAAGGGATTGGTCTTTCGGGTTTGTTAATTGCATCAATTTTATAATCGAAATAATCATTTATAGAATTACCAGCACCAGTTATTATGAAAACAACAATGCACGCTAATAGTATTTTGAAAGTGAAGATTCCACTGATAATTGCAATTAATAAAACTGCTATTACAGCCATTATAGCGTTCCCTGGTCTAATTATTTCTAAATATGCATTCATGAGTTCAACTTCCTATATATAAAAAAAATTTTATTTAATTATTTGATTTAATTCAAATTTCTAATTTTCTCATTTATAATAATTGAACTCAACGTTATTAAATATTAAAAAAAAAGTGGAATCTATTTTATTGGAGACCGAAATATTAGAACAAAATTTTAAATACTTACAAATTTAATAAATAATAATTTAATATAAGTAATAAAGAGTGAATTCATTCTTATAATAATAAAACTGTTTTAGAAGATGTAAACATTGATTAAATCATCAATAAAAATACTTATTATCGAAGATAATCCCGGAGATGCACGTTTAATACAAGAAATGCTTAAAGAAGTTAAAGACATTGATTTTGAAATAATCCATGTCCTGCGATTAGATGAAGCATTAAAATATAATCTTACTAATAATTTTGATGTGATTCTTCTAGATCTCTGCCTACCAGACAGTGAAGGAATAGATACATTTAATATTATGAATTATAATGCACCAGATATACCTATAATTGTGCTTACTGGCTTGGAAGATGAGATATTCGCAGTAAGTGCAGTTGGAAAAGGTGCTAAGGAATATCTGATTAAAGGAGAAGTAGACTGTAAATCATTACTTAAATCTATTAGACGTTCCATTAATCACAAAGTAATTGGAAATTTAGATTAAAAAATTCAATTAATATTTTACTTCTTAAATACCCAAAAAATAGCTTTATAATTTAAGATATTTAATCTAAAGTCTAAAAAAAAACTGTATTTAATTATTTTTATTTAATCTAATTTTTTTGATAAAAAAAAATTATGGAAAAATTTTAATTATGAAGTTGAAATCTATACCTGAACTCTTAGCACCAGCCGGTTCAATGGATGCATTAAAAGCTGCTGTTATTGCAGGTGCAGATGCTGTTTACCTGGCCGGGAAGAATTTCAGCGCCAGACATTATGCTGAAAACTTTAATAGAATTGAAATGAAAGAGGCTATAGATTATTCGCATTTACATGGTTCAAAAGTTTATGTAACGATTAACACTCTTATTAAGGATTTTGAATTTGAAAAAGTTGCAGAATATTTATTATGGCTTTATAAAATAGGTGCAGATGCTGTGATCCTCCAAGACATAGGTGTAGCTGCAATCTGCCGAGACCTAGTGCCCAATTTGGATATGCATGCTTCTACTCAAATGACCATTAACAGTCTAGAAGAGGTTAAGTGGGCTGAAAATTTTGGTATTAAGCGTGTTGTTCTATCCCGGGAAATGAAAGTAGAAGAAATAAATGAAATATCATACTACCTGAAGAGAAATAAAATAGAACTGGAAATATTCGCTCATGGAGCGTTATGTTACTGTTATTCAGGCCAATGCCTACTTTCATCATTTATTGGGGGTAGAAGCGGTAATCGAGGCAGATGCGCTCAACCATGCCGAAAATCTTATGAATTATTGAAAGGAGATAAAGATCAGTATGGAAAAATCATAAATCATGAATCCATAATCCTTAAAGAAAATTATCTCCTTTCAACTCGTGATCTATCCTTATATCATAATTTAGAGAAAATTTATAATTTAATTGACTCCATTAAAATAGAGGGTAGAATGAGGTCACCAGAATACGTAGCCATTGTGGTTAGTATCTACCGAAAATTATTAGATTCCATAGTTCAGGGAACAGGAATTCCCAATGAAAAAGACTATTATAAACTTAAATTAGCATTTAATCGGAACTTCACTAAAGGCCATCTATTAGAAACTAATAAAAATCTGATTATGGGGAGAGATGCTCCAGGAAATAGAGGCCTCTTTATAGGGTTAGTATCAGATTATGAAAATAAAACTAAATCTACATTAATTAATTTAAAAATTCCTTTTAAATTAGAAAAGGGTGATGGGATAGTTTTCATCTTTCCAGATAAGGAACAAGAATATGGTATGATAATAGAGAAATCACCCAACTACTCCGGTAAGAAACTTGATAAAATAACTTTAAAGACTAAAAAATTGATTCCCATTGGCTCTAAAGTTTACATTACCCGGGATGCTTCTCTAATTAAGACTACACAAAAAATAATAAATAAAGAAACTCCATCCATCCCCCTGGATTTACATATTAAATGGGATAAAGAAAATAAGCTACTCTTGAAAGGGGAATTTGTAGGATCCACAGGAAATAAACATGTAATTCACTTTAAACCAAATTTTAAGATGGAAATTGCCATTAAAAAGCCATTAAGTAAAGAATTAATCATAAATCAGATTAAGAAAACAGGTGGAACTCCTTTTTATGTTAACAGAATTAAGATAAATTATCCTGGTAATTTATTCACCCCATTAAGCAAATTAAACAGTATTAGACGTGACTTTATAAAAAATGCTGAAAGTAAACTTTTAAATGATTATAAACCTTTAAAGGATGACTTAGAAGCTGCCGAGAAACGTTTAAACCTGATAAAACATGACTTAAAATCTGTGCGTAAAACGTCAAATAAATCGATTGATGAGCAATTAAATAAATCTTTAGATCATTCAATAAGAGAAGCTCACACTAGTATCAGTATTTACACTAGTAATTTAGAAACTGTAAAAGGTGCACTTAATAGCGGCTGCAGTCATATTTATTTTGAACCATTTTTATGGGAGAAAAATATTCGAGAAGTACCTTGCAAAGTTATGGATAAGGAGATTTATTTAGAAAATATCTTTGAACTCATCCTTAAAGCCCAAGATCTTTGCATTAAAAAAGAAGCTAATTTAATATGGAAATGGCCATCCATTATCAGTCCCAGATATTTCAAATGTATAAGCTCTATAATTGACCCAATCATTAAGGATGGTATTAACGAGATTATGGTGGGAAGTTATGGAATTGGTTGGTCTCTTTTTAATTTGAACCATCACATAAAACTTTATAGTTCAAGTGGAGTTAATGTATGGAATAACCACACTATCCGTGAACTTTCCAACATATTTCATAATATTACTATTTCAAATGAACTTTCCGAAATGGAAATAGCATCAATTATTAATAACACACGGAATAATAGAATAAAAACGTCTTTTGATTTCATGGTGCAGGGGAATATGGAATCAATAATATCTGAGGACTGCCTATCTTCTATCTTACCTGAAAAAGACTATAATATAAAAACAGAATTTTTAGGAATTAAAGACATGAAAAACCGAGTTTTCCCAATTATAATTGACGATGAATGTAGGACTCATATTTTAAACTCAGTGGAGTTGTGTTTAATTGATTATCTTCCCAATTTATATAAAATGGGATTACAATATTTGATAATAGATGCTCGTGGAAAGACAGAAAACTATGCTCAGGACATGGTTAAATTTTATAAACAAGGATTAAAATACATGGAAGAAAGTAACGAAAAAACAGAATATAAGTTAAATAAGCTTAAATATAAGATTCAAAAGAGGTCTCATGGCGGTATAACTACCGGTAACTTCATGAGGGGTCTTAATGAAGATTTGTAAAGGAGTGTCCTATCGCAAATTATTTAATTTAAAATAAAATTAAAACAGTTTTTTATGATTCTAAAGTAAAACTTCTGAAGTTGATTCTGAG
This sequence comes from Methanobacterium sp., assembly GCA_015661405.1. Lineage (GTDB taxonomy): Archaea > Methanobacteriota > Methanobacteria > Methanobacteriales > Methanobacteriaceae > Methanobacterium_A. The sequence goes on along the minus strand of JACWMK010000025.1, from coordinate 11,182 downwards.
TGAAATTAACAATTTTTTTGGAAGTTATCTGTAGAATTAAGTTTCAGATATGAATAAATAAAATAATAAAATTAAGGTTATAAAAAAACTATGAAAGCAAATAAATGGGATATCAGAAATATTCGGGGTGTTGGGGACCGTCTTTTTGATAAAATCATGTCTAATTTTGGTGGTGAGGAAGAATTTCTCAATGCAGTCAAAAATTATGAAGTAGACCGCATATCCAGTATAGAGGGCGTAAGCCAGCGTAGGGCCATAGAAATTGTAAATATGGTTTTAGGAAATCCTACTGAAGAGTTTCTTAAAACTGATAGGGCTTTGGAGATATACGATGATATTATAGAGAAGATTCTCCAGTTTGCCAATACTCAATACGGGAAAAATAGGATTCTACTTCTAAGTCCAAGCAAGAATGAAATGAACATTAAGGAAAATATAAGTTTCGTAATGAAAGCCAAGGAAACGATAGCGGAACTTCCAATTAATGAAATAAAAAAATTGCTTAGCAAAATAAATCCAGTATCAAACATCAAACCAAAATATAAACCTTCTCAAGCTATCCTAGTTGAATCAATGGATGATTATCATCATTTAATGGACCTTAAACTCAACAGTTACTATCCCATAATTACCATCGAAGATCTTGAAAGCCTGGATGATTTTGAATTCATAGTTTACGTCTATGCTGAAGGTATTATAGAATTAGAAGACGCTTTTAATGTGACAATGGTAAATCATGAATCACAGGATTTTGAAATTGTACCTGATATTATTTTAGATTATTATAAAAAAAATTATAATTTATTAACAAATATTTTAAAAATAAAGGAAATTTTAGGACTTAAATCCATATTGCATGATGTATTAGACGTTTTAGATGATCTTGAATCTAATAAATTAAATGAAAACATATTTGACCAGGCAGTGGATAAAGCCAAGGAAAATGCGGATTCCAAACTTAAGAATGCTATAAAAAATGTTGACCTCAAAGGTGATGAAGTTTTAGATCTTCTAAATGAGGAGATGCCACTGAAAATCCAGCAGATATTTGACGAAGTCATGAAAGAAGCACGAAATGAAATAAAAGAAATAACTGGTTGTTATTTTGACCCATTTATTCAGAAATATCCTATAGAAGTGGATATAAAAGAATTAGAACGAATAAAAAAGCAGGAAATCGCT
>JACWMK010000025.1:0-2500 GCA_015661405.1 Methanobacterium sp. | reverse complement strand
TCGATCTTCGGTTCGAATCACGCAAGAAAGTTTCCCATGTTTATCCACATAGAGTGAACCTTCAACACCAGTTTTTAAAGAGTCCACTTCAAAACTACGCAGATACATTCCTCCATCAAACGAGTATAACGGTTTTTTTCCTATACTTTTACCTTTTCTAAACATTTTATGGGCGTCTGAAGATGAAATTCCATCAGAAACTTTCGAAGCTACAAACCAAGCTCTTTCAATGACTTTATCAACAGTTTGATCCGGTGGAATAATACCTTGTTTTTGGTAATGTTGAATGAGTTTATAAACTTCTTCACGTTTTACATCCTGTTCTATAGCACTTATCGCCAGTCTAGTTAGAACAGGACCATAACCTGCCATTCTAAAAGATGCCCAAACTTGATCTTCATTTTGGTATGATCTACCTTTAATAATGGCATCAACAGCATTTGCATTCATATGAGCAATATCTAAGAGATTAGAACGGGAATATTTATTCAATCTATATGTAATAATCTCCAGATCTCTTCTACCCTGTATTCTACTATTGTCTATCTCTTCTTCTAATATTTTCAAAGTTGATTCTGGAAGAAGTCTTGATATATTTTCAGATATATTCAAGTGATTGTGAATTAATTCTTTTCTAATGTAACGTCCTGAGATCTCCTCTTCATCTAATCTATATTCAGGTATGATGTGAAACTTAAGTTTCTTTTTATATTTAGCATATAAAAATTCATTAACTGCAAACCATCGTATAACATTTCGATTCGGAAGGTTTCGAGGTATTCCACTGAATATTCCTTGACTGGCAAACGAAGATGCATACTTTTTTATTTTAGCGGTTGAAACATTGGCTGCATCTACATAATCAACTACTCCATCTTCAATCATCATGGCAATCCGAATAGGAACAGTATAAGCTAAAGTTAGTCTGTGATGTAATCCTTCGATAGGAACCACCCGATCAGCACCTGCTTCAATCGCCATCTGAGATCTAGCATCATAACCTACAAAGAAAGGCGCATGATTAGCACTATACCCCTTGTTAAGATAAATCACTACCTCTTCGCCATTTTTATCCGCCAATTCACGAGCCTTTGATATTAATTTTACATGACCAATATGGAGAGGATCAAAATCAGCACTAATTCCTATCATAAATTTCACCAATAAAAATTACATTTTCTTAATTATAATTAGATATCATTAAATTCTGAATACAACTTTAAATCAAACAAAATAACCAGAATCAATTCTAATTATTTCTTAAAAATAAATTTTATTCAACCCTAAACTCATTAACATTTTCTAGTTCGTCAAAACAATAATCAATATTAGAGGATAATGTATTTGTAGTTAAATACTTTAAGAATTATTAAAGAAATAACTGAAAAATAAATAAGGATATTTAATCATGTTTATTTCTAGTACAATAAAGAATGATTTCTTCTATCTTTAACATCTTCTTTAATGAATGTGGTTCGATTCAAACTATCATATGCTTTCATTATATCAGTGTAAAGCATCTCTACCATATCTCTACCAAAATTTTCTTTAATAACCATTCTCATAACAGCTATATCATCAGCATTAGCGGGTAGAGTGTACGCTGGAACAATCCAACCTTTCTGACGTAATTTTTCTGAGAGTTCGAATACAGTAAACTTAGCATCCTCTGTTAATTTCACAGCTACTAATGGAAACAAGATTTCCTTGTTAATAACCTCAAATCTACCTGAATTCTCCAGTTTGTGGGCCAAATAAATAGCATTCACTAGTAATATTTGTAAAATGTCTTGATAACCTTTCTTCCCCAATCTAATTAGATTATAATATTGAGCTATAATGGTATTACTAGCCTTGGAGAAGTTCAATGAATAATTAGGCATTAATCCGCCCAGATAATTCACTTCAAAAATAAGATCTTCTGGAAGGTCATGTTTATCACAGAAAATTAACCATCCTACTCCCGGGTATACTAATCCATATTTATGTCCAGATACGTTGATAGATTTCACTTGTTCTAATCTGAAATCCCATTCTATTTCAGGATTGAGAAAAGGAGTAATAAAACCTCCACTGGCAGCGTCAACATGTATTGGTATATTCCAACCCTTGGTTTTCTTTATATTTACTAAAAGATCGTTTATTTCTTTTATGGGATCCATTTGTCCCGTGAAGGTTGTTCCTAAAACTGCACCTACACATATGGTATTTTCATCAATCTCTCTTTCAATATCCGCTGTAGTAACAATATGTCTATCTTTTTCCAAAGGTATTAATTTCAGTTCCACATCGAAGTATAGGGCGAATTTTTCCCAAGCAGTATGCACATCAGCACCCATCACAATATTGGGTTTATCATATGATTTGCCTTCCGCTTCTCTACGTTTTTTCCAGCTCCATTTATGAGCCAGAAGTCCTAGCATGATAGCTTCGGAAGATCCTATAGTAGCGGTTCCCAGAGATTCAGATTTTTCCGGGGAATTAAAAAGCCTGGCCAGCA
>JACWMK010000024.1 GCA_015661405.1 Methanobacterium sp. | reverse complement strand
TAAATAAAAAAAAAGAATTTTGGAAATAAAAAAAAAAGATTATAATGATATTATTTTTTTATTATAACCATAAATAATTTTTTCAATTAATCTTACTAATATTTGAAAATAAAAAGTTTTATTTATAAATTATTTTTAATTTTTTTAATATAATAAGGATAGGTTTTCCTTTAATTTATGGATTTCTTCTTTTTCATCCGATTCTAAGTTTTTATATTCCTCCATTATATCCGCTATTAAACATTCTACCATATCTCTACCAAAATTTTCTTTGATTACCATTCTCAAAACTGCTATATCCTCTGCGTTTTTAGGTAACGTGTAAGCAGGTATTATCCACCCTTTCTCTCTAAGTTTCTCTGATAATTGGAAAACTGTGAAATCAGCATCCTTTAACTTCACAGTAACAAGTGGAAACGTCACGTTTTTATTAATTACTTCAAATTTACCGGTTTTCAATAATTCATTTGCTAAATATTTAGCGTTTTCGCTCATAATATCCATTATATCTCTGTAACCATCAAAACCTAATCTTATGAAGTTATAATATTGTGCAATGATGGTGCTACTACCCTTGGAGAAATTAAGGCTATAATTAGCCATATTACCGCCTAAATAATTAATGTTAAAAACAAGATCATCTGGTATATCAACTTTATCCTTAAAAATCAGCCATCCAACACCGGGGTAAACCAAACCATATTTATGACCGGATACATTAATGGATTTAACTTGTTCTAACCTGAAATCCCATAAAAGATTAGGATAAAGGAATGGAGCGATAAATCCTCCACTGGCACCGTCAACATGAATCGGTATATCCCAACCTTTATCATCCCTGATTTTGATTAACACGTCATTAATATCTTTTATAGGATCCATCTGACCTGTAAAAGTGGTTCCTATAACTGCACCAACTGCTATGGTGTTTTCATCAATTTCCTCTGCTACATCATCAGCGGTTATAGTATACAAATCCTCTTGTAATGGAATCAACTTCAATTCCACATCAAAGTAACGGGCGAATTTCTCCCATACAGTATGAACATCTGCACCCATCACAATGTTAGGTTTATCACTATCTTTACCCTCAGCTTTTCTACGCTCTCTCCACGTCCATTTATGGGCTAATAACCCTAACATTATAGCTTCTGATGACCCAATAGTAGCTGTTCCCATGGAAATACATTCTTCAGGCGCGTTAAATAATCTAGCTAGCATGTTAATGCTTCTTTCCTGTATTTTCTCTGTTTGTGGATATTCATCATTATCCACATAATTTTTGTCAATAGATTCCATTATCAATTTATCAGCTTGAGGTTCCATCCAAGTTGTTACAAAACTTGCTAAATTCAACGCAGGATTACCATCTAAATTCAATTCATCATGTATTAATTGATAAGCAGCAGATGCAGGCATTCCTTCCTTGGGCAGTTCAAATTTTGGTATACTTTTATCAAAATATCTGCTTCCATAAGGAGTTGTATTATTATTATGTTCCTTTTCAGATTTTTTTAGTTTATCTAAATTTTTTTTCTCCGATAACATTCAATTCACACCTCCAAATAATCATATCCTTTTTTTTAACTTTATATACAACATGGAGATTAATTGCTTCTTTTTTATTTTTATTCTATCTTTTTTTTTTAAGCTAAAAGACCTTAAATAAAACGATGCAAAAATTCCATTCAAAAATTTTTTACTAACATTTAACATATTAAAGGGTTTTTTGCATTATACTTTTGCTAAAATTTAATATTAACCTCAAATTCATTATTAAAAAAAATATTCAAAATTATTTCTTGTAATCTAAAAAAAAATAAAAAAGAGATTTATATAAATTATTTTTTTATCTTAATAGATAATGATTAACACGAAAATTGATTTACTACTTAAATCTCAAATTTAGCCTAAAATAAAAAATTTAATTAATGAGAAATTATTTAATGAATTTAATAAGTTAAAATATATTTTAACATATTTTTTTTTAATAGATAAAGAAATCTTTGATAATAGAGTAATTATTTCATATATAGTCAATTCTTTGTAAAACTTTTTATATAGTACAGTTATGTAATATTAATTATAACATCCATTTTTAGGGGAGAATATGGAATAAGTATTTAACATAGAAACCCCGAATAAAGATGGTTTACTAATTATCAGTTCACGGAGTAAAAGATAGTATATGAAATATAAAATAATAGCTTCTATTATTATTTTAATAATACTAGGATCTACTTATGTTATACTCAGCACGTCTAATGGTGATATCGAGCCGTTAGGCAGGCTTAGTTTTGTTAAAATATCAAATCCTGACATGTATACTGGAAGCCCACATTCTAATCTCTTAGCCCAATATGCAGAGGAGAGAGGATCAAATACAGCATTAGTTGTACACTTAGCGGGTCATACAAACGGTTATCCTTGTTATCAGAATGGTAATGTTTTTATAGAAGAACTAGGATTTCAAGATAGTGAATCAAATTATGCTGAGAATAATTCATATACCTGGCTAATTGAAAGCTCATTGCAAATGTTAATATTCGGAGTTCCAGATGGTAGGTTTAGATATGTTTCGGATGGTATGGTTTTCAACAATATAAGCAGTGCTATGAATTATTTGAATGAGAGAGCTCAAGCGCATGGACAAGTTGGAAAAGTAGTAATGGTATGGCATGGAACTGTTAGGGGTGGAAATCCTAATTTTAATTTAGGATGTGGAGCTCCATTATACTTCAATATATGTTGGTATGAATATGGAAGATTGGCAGCATATTATTATATGGTAACAGGTATTTTATTCATTTATTTCAATAGTCCATACACGTGGTATGAATTAACGAATGCTCAACAACTTCAAAATGCATATAACAGCGGACAGCTTGATCTGCAATATGCACCATACGAGGATTAAAAATAAATAAATAACTAAAAAAAAGATAATTTTTTAAGTATTTTGAAATTTATTATGACTATTTTTTTTTTAATGCTTTACATTCCAAATAAAAATTAAACTCAATAATTATTTTTTTTTTATTTTATTAAAATTTAAAAGAAAGTTTTATTAATCTTCATTAGTATAACTAATTTAAATGAAATGAATCACTAATGAATCTTGGTTTGGTAAAAAGACAGTTGGACGGGTTTTAAGCCCGATTACTTGGCAAGGATAGGTTGTTACACTACTCTTAATACTAATTATAATATTAGAATATTTCTTATTCCATAAAACCATTATTAGTATAATAATTCTTATAATACTATCACCGGGTTATTTATAATTGCTGTTTTGACAAATGAAAAACCTGATATTAAATATGAGAAATTTTTTATTCTATCAATAAATAAGTATTTCCTAAAAGTTTAGGGATGGAAATTTAAAATGAGATTTTTAGATAAATTAAAAAGTGCTAAATCATGGTATAATAAAGGTACTAAACTTTTGATACAAGGTAACTATAAAGAAGCTCTGAATTGTTTTAATAATGCTGTTGAAGTTGATCCTGAATATGATTTTGCATGGAATAGTAAAGGATTAATCCATGAGAAATTTGAGGAATATCAAAAGGCTTTAGAATCATTTAATAAAGCATTGGAGATTGATCCAAAATTTGTAATGGTTTGGATTAACAGGGGAATCACTTTAGGTAAACTTGAGAAATATGATGAAGCTATTAAAAGTTTTAATAAAGCATTAGAATTATATCCGAATCAAGTTCTAGCATTAAGTAACAAAGGAATAGCACTTGGAAAACTTGGAAAATACGATGAAGCTTTAAATTATTTTAATAAGGCTATAGAATTAGATTCAGAATATAAACCTGCATTAGAAGCTAAAGAAAGTTTACTAAAAAAAATGAATAAATAAAAATCGGATTTTGTTAATGAATTATTATCCTACTTCTATTTTTTTTGAATCAAACTTATATTAATATGTTAAACTAAGATGAAATCAATAATATAACAGTTTAATGGTAAACAATTATATATTAAGCATTATTGTAAAGTGATTATTTATGGACATCACATTAATATCAACCATTTACTCTCTAGAGCCGGTAATGGCTTCTATCACCCATCTTTCACCTAAAAAGCTAGTTTTATTAAGAGAAGAAGATGCTCCTGATAAAAAGATGAAAGCAGAAAGTATGCTCCAAGAAACAGTGGTTAAAGTTATAGATGTGGAAGCACGGATCACTAGTATATATGATGTAGTACAAATTGCTAAAGACACCGTGGAAGTAATTGTAAAAAGAAGCTGCAAATGGACGTAGAATTATCGTGAACATTAGTGGAGGGCGTAAACCACAAGCATTAGGTGCTCTCTTCGGTTGCTATGCTCGTCATGAAGAAGTGGATAAGATTGTATACATCACTGAGGAAGACCATGATATCATTGATTTACCCATCCTAAACTTCGGAATTTCCATAACTAAAAGATTAATTCTAGAGGAAGTACTGAAAGGAGTAACTTCCGTTAACAAACTATTCATCAAAGTGGGTATTAGCAGAGGGATGACTTACAATCATATTATAGAATTAAGGGATATGTGATTCATTCATCAAAACCGATTGGAAATCACTTCAGCAGGAGAATTGGCAATTATCTGATTATTTTTTTTCAAAACTTAAAATAATTTTAATAAGTTTATAAAAAAATATTGGAATACAATACTACTACGGCTTAACAAATAACACTATGACACAATGCGCAGAAACTATCCACAAAGTAACCATATAAAAAAAAATATAATTATTTGAATTATATTATTATTTTTTATCCATTATTTTTTTTTCGAGAAATTTTTTCATAGGACCAATATAGTAATCATCCCATCCTTGGTCAATATCTTCTACTTCTTCATCTGGAACATCAATATGTTCTAGTTCTAAAATTGTTTCATGATCTTGTATTTGGAGTGTGAAAGTGATTATTGATGGTTTGGGCCAGTCTCCACTAAACCATTCCTGAACCAACTTTTTTTCTTTTACTACTTCAATGTTTTTTCCATGGATATCTCCATCCCACAGCTTGAATTCAGTACCAACATTTGAATCCATTTTAATTGGTCGACCACCCCATTCATCAATGATTTTAGGATCAACTAAAGCATTCCATACATTTTTTATAGGAGCAGATATTTTATACTCTTTTTTAAAACTTCCCATTAAAAACACCATCCATTAATTTTATATAATTAATTATAAACAATTTTTAATAAAGTTCTTAATTATTCCTTCTTAATAAGAAAATTTTGATTTATAAAATATTCATTTTTATGTAAAAAAATTAAATTATCTCAATAAATTAGTTACATATTATTATATGTTCAACTTAGATTTTAATTTTTTTTATAAATTCCATTTTGTTTTTATACAAAAAATTATTACAATATTTTTTTTTATAATGATAAATGATAATAAAATTTATAATAAAATATTATAATATAAAACTTGAAATTATATAAAAAAAAACTATTTTATATGCAATTTGATTATTCTTAATATTAATTTAATGTTAAAAATCGAATTCAAATAACCGGTAAATCACCTTGTATTAGACTTGAATTAACTAAATCTATTTATTAAAGAAATAAAATGAAAATTTCACTGTAAAATATTATCAAAAGACGAAATAAACATTAATGCATAAAAAAAAATATATATTTTTAATTTTTTTAGAAGAAGTGTATTTATCATGATTATATTAAATATTATTGATTCAAATTTAATTAATAATACTCTAATTTTTCTAAATTATTTACCATTAATATTTATTATTTGGTTAATTTATATTTGGATTAAAAAGGATGATGAATACATGGATATTGTTTTATATAGTATATATGCAGTCATTATAGGATTTATAATAAATATGTTCCTAGGATACTATATTCTATTTAATGTAGCTTTCATTTTAAGCATAGCATTAATGTTAACGTATTTCAAAGAAACTAGGAAATCCGGAATGATATTACTAATTTTAGGATTAACCGATATTATTATTAATATTTATTTAAATAATATTGATCAACAAAAAATTATAGGATCAATAATAGTAGCATCAATTACTACAATAATTATTTACTATTCAAAAAAATATTTAATTGAATTAAATCAGATTATAAAAGCAGCATACTATGTTTTAAAATGAATTCGAAAATCTTCTTTTAATTAAAGTTTAATTCAATAAAGGATATAATGAATTCAGTTCCACCATTCATATTAACTTCTAATTCGCCATCAATTTGACCAGTCAATAAATTCACTAGTTGTAATCCTAAACTATCAGTATTTTTATAATCCATTTTCCCTGAAAGACCGATTCCATTATCTTTCACAATTAATTGAAGTTTATCATGATAATGATGGAATTTAATTTTAATATCACCAGATCTACCATCAGGGAAGCCGTGTTTCAAACTATTAGATAATAATTCATTTACAATCAAACCCAATGGAATGGCAGTGTCAACATCAACCATAATATTTTCAACTTTTATATCAAATTTAACGTGACTTGCATTACAATTATAAGTATGGAAAAGATCATTAGATAGTTTCACAATGTATTCACCAAAATCTATGCTCTTAAAATTATCAGATTGGTATAAACGCTCATGAATCAAGGCCATTGACTTAGCTCGTGCCTGACTCTCCTTGAAAAATTCTAAATCATTCTGATCATGAATGTATTGGGATTGTAGATTAAGCAATCCGGAAATCACCATTAAATTATTTTTCACTCGATGATGAATTTCCTTAATAAGCAATTTTTTTTCCTCTAAAGATTTCTTAATTAACTCTTCAGAATTTTTACGTTCAATAGCATATTTAATACTACGAATCAGTAATCTACCATCAATCTGACCTTTAATTAAGTAATCCTGTGCACCCTCCCCAATAGCTTTAACAGCAAAATCCTCATCAGCCAATCCAGTAAGAATTACGATAGGTAATTGAGGTGAATGCATTTTAATAGTAAAGAAAGTATCCATTCCTTGACTATCTAAAAGTCCCAGATCAAGAAGCATGGCATCAAAATTATCTTTTAAAAGATTTTTTAAAGCTAAATCTAATCGGTTAGTATGCACCAAATTAAATTTAGTACCAACAACCTCTTTAAGCATTTCATCAATAATTAAAACATCACCAGGATTATCTTCAACTAATAGAATATTCATGGAAAATTCCTCCACTCATATTATAAATTACACGTATAAATTTTATTCTATGTACATCATATACTTATAATGATTAATAAAAAATTGTTTATCTAAATATATAAATTGAATTTAACTCTTTACAGAATAATTTTAATAATAAGATATTTTTAGCTTATTTTTAACAATAAAATAATAACAAAAAATATGGGATAAGTTAATAATATATATTTTAGATTCAAAATTTAAGATTTTTTTAACTTAATATTTATAGAAATTTAAAATTACAGGAGTAAATTATAAAATGACAGTAAAAATCAATGAAAATTATTTATTACTTAAAAGCAATTACATTTTCGCAGAAATAACTAAGCGCATTGAAAATTATCAAACAGAAAATCCTCAAGCAAATATAATAAAAATGGGCATAGGGGATGTCACTAAACCCTTAGCTAAAGCTGTTATCCGTGAATTCCAAAACGCTGTAAAAGAAATGAGTCAAATTGAAACCTTCCATGGATACGGACCTGAGCAAGGTTATGAATTCCTAATAAATGAGATCATTAAAAATGATTACAAACCCCTAGGCATAGAATTAAATGAAAATGAAGTTTTCATAAGTGACGGAGCAAAATGTGACACTGGGAATATACAGGAAATATTCAGCTTAGATAACAAAGTAGCAGTTACTGATCCAGTATATCCAGTCTATGTAGATAGTAATGTAATGGCGGGACGAACAGGACCCATGAGTGATGATGGACATTACCAAAATCTAATTTATTTACCCAGCACTGAAGAAAATGAATTCGTACCCAAACTACCATCATCAAAAGTAGATTTAATATATTTATGCTACCCGAACAATCCCACAGGCACCACTTTAAATAAAGAACAATTAAGAGAATGGGTCGATTACGCAAAAGATAATAAATCAATTATACTATTTGATGCTGCTTATGAAGCATATATACAAGAAAAAAATATACCACATAGTATCTATGAAATAAATGGTGCAAAAGAAGTAGCTATTGAATTTCGCAGCTTCTCAAAAAACGCGGGATTTACAGGAACACGATGTGCTTACACCGTAGTGCCAGAAGAATTAATAGGATACGATACTCAGGGTCACACTCATCCATTAAATCCCCTATGGAACCGTCGTCAAACAACCAAGTTTAATGGTGTATCCTATCCCGTGCAAAAAGCAGCATTGGCTGTTTACTCATCGGAAGGAAAAAATGAGATTAAAGAATCAATAAATTATTACATGAAAAACGCACTCATCATACGTGAAAGTTTAAAAAATATAGGATTAAATGTTTATGGCGGAGTTAATTCCCCATATATCTGGACTAAAACTCCTAAAAACATGAATTCCTGGGATTTCTTTGATTTACTTCTTAATCAAGCATATATCGTAGGTACCCCTGGGGTAGGTTTTGGCCCTAGTGGTGAAGGTTACCTCAGACTCACCGCATTCAATACTCTAGGAAATACCAAAGAAGCCATGAATCGGATTTCAAACCTTTCTTTTTAAAAATAATATATATATATATATATATACTCTGAAGAGATTTTAAAATGAGTTAAATAATATGGATAATGATACAAAAACTGAGATAATTTGTGATGCAATTAAAATTGCAAAGTCAGTTACATCACAATGGCCAGGAGAAGATTTTCGTATTATCAAAATTTCTGATGAGACTCTTATTTATATAAAAGATTTTCGTCGTTCATATGGAATTTTAAGGGGAAAAATTTTACGTGGATTAAAGAAAAATCACACATTTCCTAATGAGGCTTTTTCAGATGAATATATGAATGAAAGTATTGATCAATTAATCAGTGAAATTTTAAAGTTAGGAATAAAAGAAGTTGAATTAAATCCCCTTATGGCGGATATTTTGGAAAAACCTTTCCAAGAAATTATAGTATTTCTATTTTTAGAGGGAATAGAGTTAGATATTGAACATTCAACAATAGAATTAGGAAATATTGTTTTGAAAAAGATGACCAAGGAAATTGCTGAAAATTTAGATGAACATGAAAAGCGAATACTTTTTTCAACTAAAGATTATATTGGTAAAATTTATTCCGAATTTAAAACTTTTTCCGAACCAAAATGGGCAATTGAACAAGCTGAAAAAGAAACATCAAAAGTTCTAGACTTAATAGGTTATGCTATACCATTTATATACTCCAATGTTCATAAAATCTCTGTTGGATTTCAAGGACAAGTTTTAACTAATAGTCCGGGAAGTATCATATGTTATAATCCAGAGTATGGAGTACGCTACTGGGCTGACAATTTAAAACATACTCAAAGTAATTTCCAAATCAATAACTACAATTTGAAAATAATGGAAGATAATGGCATCTTTAAACTTGCTGATATTTTAAAAAAACCTAAAAACAAAAAAACTCAATTTGAACATACCATTCTCTTGAGCATCCATTGGTTTAGGATTTCTCAAGTTCAAAATGATATAAAAAATGAATTCCTTAGCCTAATCATATGTATGGAAATATTTTTAACTCCCCATACACTGGAAATCCCCATTACTAAATTTATATCTGAATCAATTGGAATGATTCTCAGACCACCGGAAAATAGAGTTTCCATCATGAAGAAAATTAAGAAGTTTTATGGCTTAAGAAGTGACATTGTTCATGGAAGAAGTACAAAAGTTGATCCAGAAGACATTAATGAGCTCAGAAACACTTTAAAAGAATTAATTCAACGCATGATCTACTTTGAACAATTCTTTGATAAAAAAAGTAATTTATTAGAATCAATAGAATGTTATAAAACTTCAGGTGAAATGTATAATCCAGAATTATGGAGTAAAAAATAAGCGTTTAGATAATAAAAATCAGGAATTTATTTGACAGAAGCTAAATCAATCTTAAAAAAAAAATTTAGAATAAAATATAAAAAACTCTAAAAAAATTTTTTATTTCATTTCTTTGAGGGCTAATTCAATGTCTGACGCGTTAACTGTTACTCTACCTGCGTGTTTTGCGAGCTTAACAGCCTGTCTAGCGACATCTTCACCCCATTGTTCTAAAATTTTTTCTAAAGCTTCTTCTGCACCAGCACTGACTCTTTGTCCGCCGGCATTTTTTATTAATCTTCCTATTGGAGCTATTGGTAATTCACCCATATTAATCACTATTATAATTAAATACTCCATGCTATTTAAATATTACGAATTTTATAAGAGTTTTCTCTCTAATACCATCATTTCAATCTCAAATATTTTATGATTAAGCATTTAAACAATAAATTCTAATTATTTTATTTATGAAATATTTTTTTTATAATATATTGAAATCCATTATTTTTCTTAAAAAAAAGAATTAATTATTATTTAAAAATTTATATTTAAATAGATGTTAAATGAATAGATGTTAATTTACTGATAAGTAACATTTTATAAATGAGAAAAAAATATTAATTTTTTGTATCTCAACAATCCCTAAAATTAAATTAAAAATTATTACTCATAAAAACAATAAAAAAAGAGCAAGTATAAATTAATAGATTAAAATTTATAAATAAAATAACAAGAAGGGGTATAAATAATGGTTTTTAATGGAAAATATGACAATGAAAGTTGGATTGATTATAAAAAAGAACTTAAAGTTTTTTTAAAGGATTGCTTTGATCATCATGATTGTAACGGTGCATTAGATTCAGATCTAATGGAAAAAGTTGAAGATGCTCTTAATATAATAATTGGATTCTCTGGACAATATTCAAATGATCAAGAATGGACTAAGTTACATAAATATTTAAATTTCCTTTATGTAGGAATCCCCCAAGATATAGAAAATGCTAAAGCAGATTTTTATCAATTATATCAAAATGAAACACCTGAAAATACAGGATAAACTATGATAGTACAAATTTAATTATTATAACTTCATTTTATTAAAATTAATAAATTTATTTTTTTTTTATTTTCAAATAAACAAAATATCATTTTTACAAATTCCTATAATCACTCAAAAAAACAAATCATGATTAATAATTCATGTCAAAATGTCGTAAAATGTAAATAGTTTTTGAATTAATAAATAATATCAATAAACATAGGGTGTGATGAATTGACTTATGAAAAAAAACTTAAAAATATGAGTATTGAAGGGCTCCACCTAGAATGTGTGACATTTAATGATGTAATTACAAGTAATTCTAATAACGGTAAGTTATCAACTCCTGAAGAGAAAACTCAAGCCAACTCCTTAGCAATAGAATCCATTAAAAGAATGGAAAACGATAGTAATTCAATTGAACTTCTACGAACTTGTACAGCAACTCTTCAAAACATTATTAAAGAATCATCAGATAAATACAGTGACATCCCCAAACAGATACTTAAATGGGAACCAAGATAAAATATCCCTATAATCATGAAAATAAATTAATAATTATCAATAAAACAGATATACTTTTAACGGTAAATATTACCTTTCTAAGGTTATTAGACAGTTTAGCTCATTTTTTTTTAAATTATAAAAAAAATAAATAAAATAAAATAAATTTTAAGTAAAATTTTTTTATATATTAAAACTATTTTTTAAACCTCGGAAATAACTTCAATGCATTATCACTCATGATATCGGATATATCATTAGCATTAAAGCCCTTATATTCTCTTATACCCTTAATAGTTGTTGGCACTGCAGGTTCTGTTGCCCAAACATAATCACTTCCAAATATGATTTGTGAAGTATCCACAAGTGTTTGAAGGCATGCAAAAGCATGAGGTGAAGCTGAAAGAGCCGTATCATAATAAAATCTTTTTAAATAAACCTCAGGACCATCCGGCATATTCTCTTTAAAATTTAAATATAAATTAAGCTGATCTGGAAAATTTTCTCTTAACTTAGGAATAAGATGAGTGAATAAATTTGCACCATCTGCAATATAGGGAGCTACACCACCTAAACCTTCAAATAAAGAAGATAAAACACTTAATCTCGCAGCTGTATAAGGAACTGTACCACCAGCATGTGAGAGAATAAATCTAATGTCAGGATATTTTTTAGTCACACCATTTACTATCATAGAGAAAACAGTTCTTGTAGTATCAAAACAAACATCCATCATAGCTTCAGGAAATCCTAAATTTGATTCTTCAAAGCCCGGAGGCGTAGCAGGATGAATAAACACAACCGCTTTTCTACGGTTAAGCTCGATAAATAACTTATCAAAACGTGAATCTCCCAAATAATACCCATCATAATTAGTTAAAAGCACTACACCATCCAGTTTCAATTCATCAAATGCGTATTCAAGTTCTTCTAAAGCAGCATCAATATCTGGAAGAGGTAAAGTTGCGAAAGCACCGAATCTATCCGGATGATCATTAATTAATCCAATACATGTATCATTCGTTTGTCTAGATAACATTTTTGCAAGTTCCAAGTTTTTATCTTTAAAATAAACACCCGGCGCGGAAATAGAAAGAATTGATTTAGAAATACCATATTTATTCATAATTTTAAGGGCTTTATTTGCATTCCAACCAGGAAAATTCACCCCTATAGCTTTTTTCACCCCTTCATCCGATAAGCTTTTAACATACTCTTTAGGAACAATATGGTGATGTACATCGATTATTTCAGACTTTTCATCCATTATTTATAACACTCCATTAAGATTTTAATTTTTTAACTTCAATTACCGACCATAACAGGTACTTACATTTCAAAAAAACTTAATTAAAACATGTATTTCACTTTATAATCCACTATCATTTATTGAATTTATTATAATCGCCGAGAAATGCCGATATTGACCTGTCCCAGTATTCATGTATTTCCGTTTCATCACATTCCATAATAAGTTGACTTGTAACATCTGTAATGATAGCTATTATGAGCTGTGCAGCGAATGTAGTGTCAATTTCTTTCTTAATTATTCCCTTATTTTGCTGATTTTCTAATAATGTAATTAATGCTGCCTTTTTTGTATTGTAAGCTTCTCTAGTAAGTTTTTGAATATTCTCATTGTGGCTCGATAGTGACGTGATCTCATAACCTAAATGCAGAATTCCCTTGGATTCAACCATCAAGTCATAATTCTTATCTAAAATCTCTTTAGTATCCAGATCTTCAAATGATAATAATTCTTCAGTTAATTTTACACTAGATTCTGAAATAGATTTTAGAATGTCTTCCTTACTCTGAACATATTTGTATAATGTAGGCTTGCTCAATCCAGCTTCTTCTGCGATTTCATCAATTTTTGAATCATGATATCCTTTTTTTGAGAAAACTTTTAAAGCAGCTTCTATAATTTTCATTCTGACGATATCTTTGTATTCTGGGAGAACTTTTGGCATACTAGATCACATTTAATATTTAATAGTAATGTTATTTATAATTAACTCAGAGTTAATTTTAATTAACTTAAAGTTAATAATCAATCATATATAACTCCATAATATAAATAAAAAAAATTGATTTATAAATAAAAAAATATTTAAAACTAATCTATCACATAATTCCAGGGTATTTCCTTACATTCAAAACCAGATGCACCAGGATGACCTCCACCACCATATTTCAAAGCTATTTTAGATACATCAACTTCTTCTGAACGCAAACTAACCTTATAATCCTTACCATCATAGACATACATTATTAATAATGGTTTCTTCTTTATGCTATCAAATATTTCAGAACCCACATGTCCAATATTAACAACCACAGCTTCATAACCTTCAAAAAAAGTATAATATGCAAAAGATTTCACATAATCCTTATTTCTTTCAGTTTTATACTTTTCAACAATCATACCTTCCTTTTTTACAGATAATGGATTATTAAAAAGAATTTCCCAATCCAGGCTTAATGGATGTAAATCATAAAGTTCCGCTCCACTACAAAAAAGTTTAGTTTCCTGACCATATCTCCACTGCCAAGTATCTCTATCTCCTATATAACGAATAGGCATAGGAACTTGTTCAAAAGAGACATTATATAAATATATATAAGTTAAAACACATCCAGAATACTCAACATTCCTTAATCCCTGTAAATTATGAGGATAATTAATATATTTTTCAATAGCAGTAATATGATGATCAATCCAGAAAATATTAGATGTAATATCCAATAACTTATCCATCACCTCAAGTTCAATAGAATAATCAACAATAAATACATCCTCATCCTCTTCTATCAACTTCAAAGGGAAATCCATACCATAATTAATTTCTATATAATCTTCAATATTGTTCTCAAGGGTGTGATGGAATATATATGCAATTACATGAGCAGCACATTTCCCATCCGCATCATTATGATAAAATATTTTCATTTATTTTCAACTCTTCATTTAAAATGTTTCAGATAATTATATTTACAATTCCAATAACTATTATTATTGATTATAAAAGTTTTAAGTTTTATTGAGGTCGATATTTTATGGAATTCAGAGATTTAATCCAAAAACGATATAGTGTACGTAACTATAAATCCGAACCAATAGAAGATGAAAAATTACAAATAATACTTGAAGCAGCACGTTTAGCACCAACAGCACATAATAAGCAGCCATTCCAATTATTAGTGATAAAAACACATGGTAAAGAAGAAGAATTAAAGCGTATTTACCCAGCAGAATTTTTTTCCAAAGCACCACTCATAATATGCGCCTGTGCCTTACCTGAAGAAGGATGGATACGTAACGATGGGAAAAACTACACTGAAGTAGACACTACTATAGCTATGGATTATCTGATTCTAGCCGCCACAAACCTAGGTTTAGGAACCTGTTGGATAGCAAGGTTTAACCTTAAAGCAGCCCGTGAAATATTAAATATTCCAGAAAACGTACTGCCACTCATATTCTCCCCATTAGGTTATCCCAATGATGAACCAAGACTAAAACAAAGGAAGAGAATAGATGAATTAGTACGATACGAAAAATGGTAGAACATGGAACTATTAAAAACATTTTCTATTAAACCCATTAATACTCATCTTTATGAGGTTGCTTTTCTTCATGAGTCTTACTCTAATGAGAATGGTCTCTGTGAATGTTATCAAAGATTAGAATTTTTAGGTGACGCAGTATTAGATCTAGTAGTATCTGAATTCTTATATAACATGGATTCCAATTTAACCGAAGGTCAATTAACTCAAATGCGTTCTAATTATGTATGTAAGAATGCACTTTACACTTATTCAATGGAATTAGGATTAGATAAATACATTAAATTAGGTTCTAATCCAGAATTAATCAGAAGAGAAATTGATTCAGTTATTAGTGATGTATTTGAATCCTTTATTGGAGCTTTATATCTAGATTTAGGTCTGGAAACCGTAAAAGACTTTGTCTCTAAAACCGTTATTACCCATGTTAACAATAAAGACGTTTTTCTTCATGATTATAAATCAGAATTAAAACTAATATGTGATAAAGATTATCGTGAAATAATTTATCGGTTAATAAGAGAAGAAGGCGAACCACATGATAAAACTTTCACCATGGCTGTACTAATTAAAGGTAAAAATTATGGTATAGGCACTGGTGGAAGTAAAAAAGAAGCAGAACAAAACGCTGCAAAAATCGCATTAACTAAAATTATATAATAAAAAATAAGTATTATAACTAACATTTATTCCTAAAATATTTACTAAATCACATTATAGTAATACTTTTATTAAAATATTTTTTAATTAAAAAATTTTGCTAACGTACCGTTAAGGGTACTTTAAGGGATCTGAAAAATCATTAATAAACGTTATTTTAATGTTAATCGGATTCATAAATCCCCAATACCCAAAATTTTTTTATTCAACTTTTCACATTCAATAGTAATACTTTTTATAATTATTTCCCAAAAAATATTTTTTTAAAAAATTTATTCTTATAACATAATTAATTTTTTTTCAATCATCTAATTGTAAATGTATCTTTAAATTTTTAATCTCCTCTCTTATTTCTAGTATCTCCTGATCTTTTCTCATACTTGCATGAATTTTACAAATATAAGCGAGAACCTTAATCCATTTAATCTTTAACTCTTCATTTTGAACATTTTTTATTTTATCATTTTTAATTCTATCAGATAAATAATTTATTTGATCCTGCAAAATATCCAAATTCTCATCATCAACCATCTATAAAATCCTCCTATAATTAAATAAATAATTCTAAAAAAACTTTTCTAAAAAATAAATGTCATTGGTTTACAGCTTGGTTGGCGTAAACAGGCCCGTCAAAACTAACTGCAATAGCCGGTCATCCACAAAAAACCTTTAAATTTAATTAAACATCATCCAAAGACCCCCACCAAAGTTTCATAAATAAAACTTTTCAAATTCATAACTCAACCAAACATCCCATGTACCGGGATACCCATCACTAGAATCAATGGAAATTTACCAAGGGCACGACCTCGCTATTGGAAAAAACAAGAAAAATGATTATTACTGCTGTGAAACCATCGGCGTAACCCATGACCCTTACCAAATATGGATCCTTGACTGGTACCGTGACCAAATCAGCTTCCCCCAACAAGTCAAAATAGTAAAAAAACTATACCACGGCCCCATCACACCCATATGGCAAGGCATAAACTGGAATGTAACAAAAATTGGAATTGAATCAAACGCCTACCAAGTAGCACTAGCACAACAAGTACTAGACACTGGAAACTACCCTATAAAAGAAATCACTAACATCAAAGATAAGAAAACAAGAATAACCGCCGGCAGCGTAGATTATGAAAACAAATTAATAATGGTACCCGTAGACCATCCACACTACGATAAATTTCTAAATGAATACGTTTCATTCGATGAAGGCGAACATGATGATATGCTAGACGCAGACGACATAGCACGGAGACTAATCCTAATAAAAGAAGACAACCCCTATGTAGAAATAGGCACATGGTAAAAAAAATAATATTTTAAATTTGAAATTATAAAACAAAAAGCTATGAATTGCAACGTTAATATTAAAAACTTATTAAATTTAACAATAAAAAAACTTTATGAAAATTGATAGTTTAATTTTTAAAATTATGTATAAAATATTTATTTTTCTTTTATCATAAAAAGTGAATTTTTAGTTTCACTTAACATAATCAACTATTAAAAAAAAATAAAATTAATATTAAAAGGAAGTGGAGAAGACGAGGATAAAAAAACACTCATTAAAAAAAAATTCTTTATAATTCAATATAAATTTACTAATATTTTATTCCATCAAACAATGTTTCAAAAAATATTTTTCTTTCTTTAGTCTTTGTCCGGATGATGAATTCAACTGTAAATGTAAAATGAGCAGAGAGAAAGTCTAAAATATATTCTGGGGGTAAATCTTTCAATAATTTGTTCTTAATTCCATCTTCTATTAATTTAACCACATTTTTTCCAAAATCACTGAATTTAGATTCAATATCTTCCGTATGATATGGTGATGGATTAAATTGCATCATAAATCTAAATTTATCAGGATTATTCACTCCCCATTCAACAGTTTCGATCCAAAACCTTTCTAAAGAGTCATAACTCACTGAATATTCTATAAGATCAAGAAAGTTTACCATACTTTCTTCTTTTATAGAGATGTATAATTTACTAATCAAATCAACCTTATTTTCAAAATATAAATAGATAGTGCCTGTTGCAACGTCAGCTTCTTTAGAAATTAGAGCAGTTGATGTATTATCTATACCCTTTTCGACAAATAGCTTCAATGCCGCTTCAAGAATTCTCTTTTTTTTATCTTCTTCAACCATTTTTAACCACAATTTCTTATAATAATTATTCCATTTTTTTTTAAATTTATTATTATAGTTATAATATAATATTATTAAACTTTTGAATTTCTACCTATGGAATACTTTATGACTTCATCTGAAAGTTAAATGCTTCTTCTGCAACTTTCATCACATCTTTAATAGGAACTCCCGTTTCATCAGAAATTTTACTCACATCTTCATATTCAGGACTGCTTTTTATAATTTCATTACCAATTTTCCCTACCTTTATCCTGACTTGATATTTATATCCATCAATATTGACTTCAACAGGAATTATTTCACGTTCTGCAATGTCTCTATGAGCATAATCAATCACACGAATTCCTAAGGTACCTGTTTCCCTCATAATAACTTCAACTAATGCATCACAGTCTTTTGGTCTGGATATGACTCTTAAAAGTTGGCCTGGCCTATTCTTTTTCATTATAATTGGAATCATACTCACATCAAGAGCGCCTTCATCCTGAAGACGGCTAAATAAATGGCCCATAACCTCACCAGTCACAGTATCGAGGTTTGTTTCCAGCAAAGAAACACTATCCGAATTTACAGTTGTCTCCGCTATCATAACTCTTAAAACATTAGGGGAACCCAAATCTAGTTTACCCGCCCCATAACCTGTTATTTTGATAGTTGTTGCAGGGTAAAATTCACAGAACTCATCCACCATATTCACAAGGAGCGCAGCACCTGTTGGTGTGGTAAGCTCCTTTGCAACTGGCCCACCAAATGTTGGAACATTCTTCAAAATTTCAACCGTTGCAGGAGCAGGTACAGTAAGCATACCATGCATAGTTTTCACAGACCCACCCCCAAGAGCAACAGGAAGACAATAAACCTTCTGTTTGTGAAGCTTTAGTTCATGAAACGCATATATTGCCCCCGTGATATCTGCAACTGCATCTGCCGCCCCCACCTCATGGAAATGCACCTTCTCAAGTGTTGTACCATGCACATGGGCTTCAGCCTCTGCAAGTGTCATGAAAACCTTTTTAACTGATTCCTTAATTTCAGGAGTCATTTTAGGGTGTTCAATTTGATCAAATTTCTTTATAAGCTCCGTATATTTTACAGGTTTCTTATCCTTACATTGAATATTAGCAAATGTTGCTGAAATTCCCGATCGTTTAACCTTCTCTATATTGATATTTATATCACCAAAATGAGAAGCATAATATTGCATAATATCTATTAACTCATCTTTATTGGCACCCATATCAAGGAATGCACCTACAATCATGTTCCCTGCTATTCCAGAACCTCGAGGATCAATAATTACCGTCATTTTTATCATATACTCCATATATTAAAGTGACTTTTTATAATATTCTACGGGCAACAGGTACAATTGCTTTTGCAATTTTAACTTTATATTTAAATCCTCTTCCGCCCATTTCTTTTGAAACATTATCTAAAAGCACAGGAATATTCAGTTTTTGAGTACATGCCTCTCTACATTTCCCACAATCTGTACAAAGCCCTGCATGAGTTTCATCACCACCGCTCATAATGCCCCCTAATTGAAATAAATAAAGCATAGAACTTTGAAATCCTTCTTTAAACATATACTTATGATTATAAAATTCAAAACATCTTGGAATATCAACTCCACTAGGACATGGCAAGCAATAGCCACATCCAGTGCAGTCAACTTTCATAAGATCTTCATAAACTTCTTTAACTTCCTCATAAAGTTTTAATTCATCTTCAGTGAGTGTATTTGGCAAAGTTTCATTAGCAACTTTAATATTCTCTTTAATATGTTCTTCTTCACCCATTCCAGAAAGAACACATACAACTTCAGGATGATTCAAAACCCATCTTAAAGCCCAGTCTGCTGGACTCCTTTTAACTTCAGATTTATCCCATATTTGAAGTGTCTCTTCAGGGACTTTTCCAGCAAGTAATCCACCTTTCAAAGGTTCCATTACAAATACACTTAATCCTTTAGAATGAGCATACTTTAAACCTTCAGTACCTGCCTGATTATACTCATCTAAATAATTATACTGAATTAAACAGGCATCCCAATCATATGTATCAATAATTTCTTTAAATGAGTTAACATTATCATGGAATGAAAAACCGATATTTCTTATCTTGCCCTTCGCTTTAGCATCCTCTAAAAATTCTAGAGCTCCCATCTCTTTTAGATTCTCAAAAGTACTCTTACTAATACCATGAATAAGATAATAATCAATATAATCAGTTTGAAGTTTTTTAAGCTGTATTTCTAGATACTTCTCTACATCCTCATATTTTTTTACGAACAATGCAGGCAGTTTTGTGCTGAGCTTTACTTTTTCCCGGTATCCACCCTGTAATATTTCTCCTAAAAAAGATTCACTTGATCCATAAATATATGCAGTATCAATGAAGTTCACACCATTGTCTATTGCATAATAAATCTGTTCTCTGGCACGTTCTTTATCAATTCTACCAGTTTTTGTGGGAAGTCTCATTGCACCGAATCCAAGTGCTGAAATTTCATCACCATTTTTAGTTTTTCTCATCTGCATATTATCACCCTATAATCATCATAATCAACTGTTAATTACATGTAGATTTAATTTTTCAATTTTAGAATACTTTTTTAAATTATAAAAATTTTTAATAATTGAATGACTAATCATCCATATGAATGAATAATCATTCATTACTTATAAATGTTTTTGTTCAATCTAAATTTATTATAATAATAGGTTTCTAGATTTTTAAGATTTAAATAATAGTTATCTTAACTTCTTATGTTATATTGTATAACTCATGGATTGCTCTTTAGACATTTTATGTTATTATGCAAACCAAGAAAGCGTGGAAAGACCATTATAATTTGGATTCTACCGATATTTCGGTGGACTTGAACTCTAAAATTCACCAAAACAAAAAAAAATACTAGAAGATAAAGCAGTTCAATGATATTATAGCAAATCTAAAGGTTATTTATCTGTATTTCAAGTTAAATATAGCTGTAGGTTACAAAACACTCCATCCTCTGTGTTTTATTCTTCATACAGTTTGTGCGTATGATTCCAAACTATTCAAACCCATTATGAACGAGCTACGCAGAACATTTACTCAGAAAGAATATACATTAATCTACGATTGAAGATATTAAAATTATAATAACTGCAGATTAGGAATATAACCCCCAATAGAAGGTGGGGAACTAGACTAACGCCATTATAATAGAATAAACTGGTTAATTTAATAATTTTTTTTATGTTCATTTTATGATATTCATAGAAATGTTTAAATAATAATTTCATTAAAATATGAATTACACTAAAATATGATTCAGTAAAATATGAATTTCATTAAAATAGGAAATATTAAAATATGCTTAATATTTTAAACATGAATTTATGGGGGATATATTAGATGACAGAAATAAAAAAGGGTAAATATTTTTTTGGTACAGTCAAACTAGGTGAACGAGGACAGATTGTTATTCCAAAAGAAGCTAGAGTTGTATTTGATATGAAACCGGGAGATAATTTGGTGTTAGTTGGAGATGAGGAAAAAGGAATCGCAATTGTAAAAGCGGATATAGTGAAGGATCTTGCCCTGAAAATTTTGGAGAACATGAATAACTTTGATGATATTGTTAAATCTGATCTAAAAAAATGAACAAACTACTATTTAGAAAATCAATTACGAGGTAGATAAACCAAAAAAAAATTAGTAAAAAAATCATTTAGATAAAATAAATCAAATAAATGCTTTATTTGTTTAGATTACGATTAAAGGTAGCTATGCTTCTGTTTAAACATCAAAAAAAAGATTCAAAAAAGGTTTATAAAAAACATTTGGGGGAAATAAATGAGTCAAAATAATATCATTCTTGTTAATAATAATGAAGAAAATGGTGGTGATGACTGTGGAGTATAAATGGACAGCTCTATTAATCGTTCTAATATCAACTATTATGGTTATGATAAATATGACTATCGTTCTTATTTCTCTTCCAGCAATCTTTAACGGTATTCATATTAATCCAGAGAATTCATTTCAATATCTATTATGGATATTAATGGGCTATGGACTGGTGGTTGCTACTTTATTGTTAAGTTTCGGCCGGCTTTCAGATATGTATGGTAGAATAAAGATGTTCAGGTTAGGTTATTTAATATTTACCATCGGATCCATCCTATTATTCCTAACACCATCCACTGGAAACGCTGGTGCATTAGAAATAGTAATTTTCAGATTAATACAAGGTGTAGGAGCAGCATTTATCCTTGCAAATAGTGCAGCCATAATCAGAGACGTATTCCCACCAAATGAGATGGGAAAAGCAATGGGTTTCAACATTGTAGGATTAACATCAGCACAATTTGCAGGCTTAATTTTAGGAGGATTATTAGCCATATTCAATTGGAGGTATATATTCCTGATTAGCGTACCATTCGGAGTTATTGGAACCATTTGGTCATTCAAACTTAAAGAACTATCCATCAAAGCAGTGAAAACAAAAATTGATATATGGGGAAACATTACATTCATTTCAGCCATCACCCTCCTACTAATAGGAGTAACCTATGGATTACTACCCTACGGCAGCAACCCTATGGGATGGGAGAACCCTTGGGTCATAACTTCAATAATATCCGGATTAGTGATATTGATTCTGTTCATCTTCATTGAAAACCGGGTTAAATCACCTATGTTTAGAGTTAGTCTATTCAAAAATAAGATGTTCGCATATTCTAACGCAGCGGGTTTATTAGCTGCCCTAACTCAGGGAGGTGTAATGTTCATGATCATATTACTATTACAGGGTATCTGGCTACCTCTTCATGGTTACAGTTACGCATCCACTCCATTCTGGGCAGGAATTTATATGATACCCCTCATATTAGGGACAGCAATCATGGGGCCAATTTCAGGTGCTTTATCTGATAAATATGGACCCCGTGAGATAGCCACTGGTGGAATGATAATTAGTGCAGTAGGTTTCATTTTATTAGCGGCACTTCCATATAATTTTACCTACATAGAATTTGGGTTAGTCTTATTTATGATGGGAATTGGAACTGGAATGTTCGTTGCTCCAAATAACTCTACTATTATGAATTCTGTCCCACCACAAGATAGAGGTGTAGCTTCAGGGATGATGTTCACCTTAAAGAACACTGCTACAACAGCAAGTATGGCTATATTCTTCACCATAATCGTAGTAGGATTAACTCAAAGATTACCAGACGCTTTAACTACTTCATTAGCTAATATAGGGGCGTCTCAATTAACACCCATCATAAGTAACATTCCACCAACTGCAGCTTTATTTTCAGCCTTCCTAGGTTTTAATCCAATTAATAATATATTGACAGCTTTACCAGCACCGCTTATAGCCTTTATACCACATTCAATCTTCAATACTCTAACTAGTACTACTTGGTTTCCAGCAACACTTGCAAATGCATTCATACCATCACTACATATATCATTTTATATTGGAGCAGTATTCTGCATCATAGCAGCATTACTATCCGTACTACGTGGTGGAAAATATATACATGAAGATGAAGAGCTTAAAACAGGTTCAGAAGCCGATTTAAAACCGCAAGAATTAGAGGATATTCCTTTAAATGAAAAATAATTATGAATCAACAACTCCTCTGGATTTTAAATATAGTTTATAGAGTATCAGATGGATAAGAGAAAACTCAAAATCAAGAAAAGGTGAAATATTTTATGAAAAAAAATATGATTATAGGAATTTTAGTGATAGTAATAATGTTTCTGGTTATAGGTGTACTGGGTTTCACAAGCTCTTAGTTCCATAAACACTAATACAACCTATAATGATGGATCTGTAATGTTCAGTTACCCTTCAAATATGACGCAACCAACATACAATGCTAAGAATAATAATAATTCGAGTAATATTTGGAATTATACTATTTTAACAGATAATACTACTAATATGCTCCTAGGTAAAACCTCAGAAATTCCTAGTCCACAAATATCTAGCATTATTATGTGTACATATCTTCAAACAGGTTATGGGGAACTAATATCAAATGTCACAGTAGTTACTAATCCTAATGGAGTTCAACTCTACCAGTATGAATACGAGTCTAATTACACCAACGTAATCTATTATTATATGGACCTTCATTAACAAGGATAACACAAATGTCTACGACATAAGTGTCTATGGTAATGATACAACTCAATCACAAAAAATTGCAAACAAAATATTTAATTCAATTAAACTAACCTAAAAATAAAGCCAGATTTGTATGGAGATTTGTACTTAAAATATTTTGGTAGATGTTAATAATAAGTGATTTGAAGGTGAATTAAATGTATAAGAAAATTTTGTTACCCATTGATGGGTCAGATAATTCCAATCGAGCAACAGAACATGCTATAAATATTGCTGATGTCAATAATAGTGATATTATTGTATTATTTGTTGTGGAACCTTATTATCCTAAAATTCCTCTTTTAATTTCAACTTTACCCACTCCAGGTGAAAATTATTATAAAGAAGTTGAGGATGAAGGAGAAAAAATAATTAATGATTTTAAAAAAAATTTAGAAGAAAATCAGTGCAAAGGTAAATGTAAAAATACTCATATAACGTCATTAATTAAGGAGGGTAAAGCTTATATTGAGATTCTTAATACAATAGATGAAGAAAAAGTTGATTTAGTGATAATGGGGGCTTCTGGTCGACATAGCACATTGGATCGATTTATGTTAGGAAGCGTTACCGAAAGAGTAATAAGAGAAGCTCGAGTTCCAGTTATGGTGATACCCTAAAAATGTTTGATTTATAACTAGAATTTAGTTCAAATGAATTAAAGTACAATATTAAGCTAAGATTACTAGTATGGATATCAAAGAAAATAATCAGATAATTGTATAGATGATGATTAATACAAATTCAGTTTCCACTGGTAGGTTATATTAAAATTAATTTATAGGTTCTATAATGCTTATATTGACTATACAAATTCAATTATATTATCTTAAATTCTAAAATAAATCTGTTTTTTTTATGCAAACTAGCTAGGGTTTAAGAGTATTCAAAATTTATTTCTTTATTCTTTAAATCTATCTCATAAATCCGGATAATGCTGATAATATACGTTTTGTAATACTTTTTGGATTACCATTTTCATTACTATTGACCAACTTCATTTCACCGATTTTGGTCATGTTAGGTATTATGGGTAAGTTCTTTCCATAAATTATTTGATTATTTAAAAATTGTATATCATCTGGACCACCTTTACTAGTTTTATTAATCATTGATCCATTATCGAATGATGCCCAAATTTGGAGTATTGTGTTATTTGCATTTGTTTCTACATCGTGAATTATTACATCGCGTCTGTTGAATCCCCAAGGATCTGTGCCTTCTATCTTGGCAGCTGCAATAATGGGGTTACTGTTAAATTCAGTGTAATTTCCTTCCTTATAATATTGCGGTGCATTGGGTACACAGATGAATTCTCCATCTTGCATTTTAAACAATTTATTTAATATAGTTCCTTGGTAGCAGATTACAAATCCGACATAATTGTCTGGACTTTTGATTAAAAAGTGTCCTACGCCCATTTTAGTTATGATGGATTGAGCTTTTTTCATAGAATTCTGGTTTATTTTTTCATTTTCCATTATTTGACCAGCAAGTGACATTAATTTTTGGTTATTCTTTGAGCCATTACCTCCAGTAGCGACAATCCAAGCATCACTAGTTATTACAGTATGGTAGAAGAGACCGTTAGAGACTTTGTATTGTATTTCCGCGTTTTTTCCATAGAAGCTTTTTTGTGTAATTATTATTTCAGCAGGAAATATTGCATCTCTCCTAAATGCTACTACATTATGATTACTTGTAATCTGTATTATAACTGAACAACAACCCTCATCTAAATCATTATTTATGTTTATTATGGGCTGTTCCATTCTATTGTTTACATTTAAATTATTGCTAATATTGCTGTGACAATTAGTACGAGCATTGTTACGGGCTGATACAGTTTTAAATCCAACAGAACAGATTACAACCAAACCAAATGATAACAGAAATAATTTAAACAAATATTTATTAATAAAAACTACCCCTCCCAAAATTAACAAACCAAAAAAATAGTATTAGTCCCATTCAGATTTTATTTTGTATTAGGGCTTTTTATGCTCTTTTTTCAATATTTTTTACTCTACACCATTAATCCAAGTTAGTATTAATTTATTCCTTAATCCATGGATTTTTTTATTTTATTTATAGTCATTTTAATAATATTTTTTTTATTTTTATTGTAAAAATTTGTTGAAAATAATATAATTAATTATGTTACATATTTCATTCTATTTATATTTAAATTCTGAGTAAATGATAATAATAATTATATATGTATACTACATGTTATATTCATTTAATATGAACATTTATTCTTTAATAACAGTCTATTAATGTTTTCAGTGCTTTTCTATGTCTTTTTTATTCTTCTCGATATTCACTTATACTGGGTTAGATCGTTTAAACTTTTTTTATATCATATCTTTAATTATTGTAAGTTATTGATTAACGATAGTTAATTTTATATATATAGCATCAAACAATTAATATATAACTATTCTTATATATTCAAATTTAACCCTAAAATTTTCTTAAAAACCTAAAAAGAGCTTTGAAATTTTTAGGCAGATAAGGTGGGCTAATAGATTTATTGCCTGTAATAAATAAGTCATTTGATGTTCATAATCGTGTTGTTTAAGATAAAAACACGTTAATACTCTTTAAATAATATAAATCAAATTTGAATAATATTTTAATGAAGGATTAATTGTAATAGATAGATGAGGGAGTTTTCACTGTTTTTTTTTGAAGTACTGAAATAATTAAATGCTTATAAAAATAGAAAAAGAGGATTTTATGAGATGGGACTTTTCGGAAATATCAAAGTTTTTTTTAAATGAGGATAAAGGAAAATTATTAGTAGAAGGCAATTTTGGCTTAGAAAAAGAGGGTCAAAGAGTTCTATCCACTGGTGATCTTGCTCTGACTCCCCACCCTATAGTATTTGGGGATAAAATCAAAAATCCCCATATTACTACTGACTTTTCTGAAAGTCAGATTGAAATGATAACAAAACCCTTTAATTCAGTTGAAAAAGTGTATGAAGCATTAAATACAATAAACCTTAACATTGAGAAAGGTTTAGATGATGAGCTTTTATGGCCGCTCAGTATGCCTCCAAAGCTTCCAGTTGAAGAGACAATTCCTATTGCTTCTTTTCCGGGTTCTAAGAATGGAAAAAATATGGAAATATATAGAAAGGGACTGGCACTACGATACGGTAAAAAAATGCAGATGATATCAGGAATTCACTACAATTTTTCTTTTGGCGAGGAAATGATTAATTATTTATATAAAAAATTTGGAAATAAAAATGATAAACGTTTATTTATTGATGAAATACATTTCGGACTTGCAAGAAACTTTTTACGCTACAGTTGGATCTTAATTTATCTTTTTGGCGCATCACCATTCTGCCATCCTAGTTACTATCCAGTTATAAAAAAGGAACTTATGATAATTCAAAAATGTTGTCCTAATTATGTAGATATTATTGAAAATTACATTCAATGTGCAATATCTCTACGTGTAAGTAGGTTTGGATATTCAAATCGTCTTCAAGATGCGGATATATACTTTAATAGTTTGGAGGAGTATTCTACAAAGCTTCATAGAATGTTGTCAACTAGGGATGAAAAATTTTCAAGTCTGGGTATTTATAGGAATGGTTCTCAAATTCAACTCAATGGGAATGTTTTGCAAAAAGAAAGTGAATTTTATTCTTTAATTAGATTAAAGCAGCCTCCTATTAAAGGGGAAACATCATTGGATGCACTGGAGAATAGGGGTGTAAAATATGTGGAAGTTAGGATTTTAGATTTAAACCCTTTTGAGAAGCTGGGTTTAAGCATTGAGGAGATGAGATTCCTTCATGTTTTCATGATATTTTGCCTGTTTGAACAAAGCCCTCCCATCACTAACGATGAATATAGCATAATAAACTTAAATCAGAATTTAGTGTCACTTATTGGAAGGAAAAAATGTTTAAGGCTTAAAAAATATGATGGAGGTGAAATTAGTCTGAAATCATGGGGAGAAGAGATATTTGAAAGACTTAGAACTATAGCAGATTTAATGTACATAGACACTGAAGATAATAGATATCATGAATGTGTAGAAAAAGAGTATAGAAAGCTTTTTGATATATCATTATTACCCTCTGAAAAGATTAATATTGAAATGGGAGAGTATAATGAAAGTTTTTTAGAGTTTGGAAAAAGATGGGCTAATAATAATTCACTAAAAAATAATATTTTCATAGATCATTTAGTTAATAATTAATAAGGAGATGACCAGTTTTTATGCTAAAAGGCTATGAAAGACTTGAACTTTCAACTCAAATTATTATAAAGGAAGCTTTAAAAAGGAATGTTGAGGTTGAAGTACTTGATTGGGATGATAATTTCATTCGTTTAAAAAAAGGAAACAGAATCGAATATATTAAGCAGGCAACAAGAACCTCCGCAGATAAATATATAGTACCCTTAATCATAAAAAACAAGATACTAACAAAGCTAATTCTTAAAGAGCATGACATTAATGTACCTGCAAGTGTAACGGTAAATCATATAGATGAAGCTTTAAACAAATATTCTGACTTTATAAGTATGGATATTGTGATAAAACCTAAATCAGCTAAATGTGGAAATGGAGTTTCAATACTTAAGGATTTAAAATCAAAAAATGATTATATTAGAGCAATTAAAGAAGCATTAAACTATGATAGATCTGTAATGATTGAAGAATTCATGCATGGGAAGGAATATAGATTCCTAGTAATTAATGATGAAGTTGTGGCAGTAATGCATAGAGTTCCAGCAAATGTTGTGGGAGATGGAGTACACGACATCAAAGATTTGGTTAATGAAAAAAATAGAAATCCCATGAGAGGTAAAGGGCATATAACCCCACTTGAAAAGATTAACATAGGTCCAGTTGAAGATAATAACTTAGCTTCTCAAATAAAGGACATTCTTTACGTTCCAAATAATGGGGAGATTGTATATCTCAGGGAAAATTCCAATATAAGTACTGGTGGTGAAAGTATTGATTTTACAGATGATGTACTGGAACAGTATAA
>JACWMK010000085.1 GCA_015661405.1 Methanobacterium sp. | reverse complement strand
GCATTAGGTGCGCTCCATGAACCACTATCAATATTACCGTCTTTAATTTGTTGGACTGCATTATCGTAGCATGCTTGGTTCACGATATAATCGCTTTTCTTAGCCTCCTCGATTCTTTCAAATAGTTGATGATTATTAGTGATATGTTCCATGATTTGATTGCCTAATTGTTGACAGAAACCATTTTTACAGGTTAAATTATTAGCTATTGCAACCGTACCTGCTGTTTCGGTTTGCGCTGGTAAAACAGTTACTGTGTTTTCTAATAATTGGAGATCATCAATTTCAATCCACCATTCATCAGTATCCATATCCTCAACAAATTGGGCTGAAGTCATATA
Source organism: Methanobacterium sp. (assembly GCA_015661405.1). Taxonomy (GTDB): domain Archaea; phylum Methanobacteriota; class Methanobacteria; order Methanobacteriales; family Methanobacteriaceae; genus Methanobacterium_A. Next base: position 6,434 of record JACWMK010000085.1, on the reverse strand, counting down.
TCCTTGGATACTCATTCCTGTTTTCACATTATTGGTAAGCCAATGCGTGACTTTTTGAACTGGAGCATCAACTGTTGGATTCCCACTCAATGGGAGTAATTCAGTTATCGGCCATAATTCTGTGTCGTCAGAGTTTTTTACACCTACAATGTTACCTATTACCATCTTACTGTCATGATCTAAACAGGATGGTAGTGGTTTATTTACTTTAGCTGCTTCTATTATCTGGCTTTTCATTGATTTTATACAGTTTTCAGTGGTTAGATGATGGCTTAAACTCATTTCCGTGTTACGTGCTAATCCTATAATAGTAACTGGATTATTTTGGCTGTTTGTTGAAGTAGTACTATCCTGTTGAAGTGGGTCTAGGTTATTAACTTCCACTATAGGTATTATGACGTTGAATGGTATATTCTCTTTAATAGCTGTTTTTCTTAGGTTTGATATGTTATTCACCTCCATTTTGTAATTTAGTTAATAATAAAAATGAGAAATTTCTTATTCTCTAATTACACTACCTTGAAGATTCTGCTTTACTTTCTTCTTTTTAATCTTCTCTTTAAGTTCTTCTTCCTTCAAAGGGTTTATATGTTTAATTGAATCATTGAATGGTTTATTTTCCTGTTTTATCATATTTATTCCACCTTTCTTTAGGTACCTTTAGTTAATTGACGTACACGCTTCCGAATCTGTTCCTCTAATACTTTCTGATTATCATAACTAACTTGAACATGGTTGGGGACTTCATCGGTTAATATTGTACGCTGATCATACGCAACCTCAGTATTAGGGCCTGCCGTTGAAGCCTGAGCAGTGCCCGGCTCAGTATAATTAATATCCATAATCTTAGATGCTGGAACTAAATTATTCGGAATCAACGGATACTTACTCCACTCTTCACCATATGGATCATCACCCCTCGCCAGACGAACCGCGTCAATACTGGTTGTTCCGTTCACAAGATTCATGGTATCTAGCTTTGATTGTCGTTCCTGGTCTGTATTCGTGAGGTTATCATAGAATAAATGGGTATCAGGTATACCAGCCCAGCTCAATAAATAGAAATTAAGATATGCGAGGGTGAACTCCATCTCATCAATTAATGTTTCATTGAAAGTATCATCCTGAGTCTCATCCTGACCACCCAAACTCCCGGGTATCGCCTCCATAATCTTGAGTGGAGGTACGCGGTAAATCGTCTTAACTGCCTGCATTATGTCCTTCATAATCTCAGGTGTGAGCATGTCACGGTTCGTGGTAGTTAGCATATTAAAAGTAGCACCATAGGTGACTATATGTCCAGCCTCTCCTTTCTGATTCATATTCTTAATTTCGGCCTGAATACGTTTAGCCTCATCCACAGCTGTCTTATGTGACATATTCTTAGCATCAAGATTCATGAAACCTCGAAGCATATCCTTTGTGAAAAAACGGAGGTTATGCTCAGTAAGGGCATTATTAAGCATTAAATGGTTCATCAATGGAACTAATGGTGATAAACCTTTCTGGCTGCTCAATGGGTTCGGGTTTTGGATCTTAATCAGTGACCCTTCAGGGAATTCATATCCATTCTCCTTGACATAGATCGTCTCCCCACCTACCTGTTTGGGTTCAAGCACAGCTGGACTTACACGGTCTAATCGTGCCGGGAATCCATTTTTATTGTAATTGACTTCTACATATGCATTGCCTGTTTGGAGCCTGTCCTCGGTGAGTTGCTGCATAAATACATTATTTGGGGTATATGGATTTGGGTAATTCACTAAATTTTCAAGGTAATCTATCCAAACATTATTCGGCTTCGCATTCTGGTCATTTGGAACTGCGATAATATCTGCACTACCAATTGGTTTACTTATCGCATGCACCGCACCCATAATAAACGGGTTACCCATAGCAAGCTGATAACATCCCAATGGGTTGATACCGAGGTTAATGTAAGCTGTTTGAAAATATGACTCTTTATAATATGAAAAGAAATCTCCTATATTTTCAAAACGCATTGATGAAAAATTATTTAAAATATTCACAAGGTCTTGTCGCTCGTCACTGGCCTGAGTAGGATACTGTTTACTATTGGGATAAGTTTTAGGATAACTTTCCACAGTGTAACTTGTATCTGGGTTTCCTATGTGAAAATAATCATTAACATTTACATTTGACGTTGACATAGATTCACTCCATAATAAGAGATAATTAATAAATTCTAACTAAAAGAAATGATAGGCTCGCCTGGTGGGTCATTACATTGGCATAAATCATGAGGTACGCTCGGATAATTATTGATTGGATACGGTCCACTTGCAGCCAAAGCAATACAATCTTCACAAGGACCATTACGCACACAGTTTCCAGTATCATCACAGGTAAGCCAGGGTAATTCAATAGTCAAAGTGCTGTATAATGTCATAGCCAGTAAACCAGCACCTAGGAAACTTGAGAAGAAGGATTCAAGCCAGCCAAATAAACCTAATGTGTCCAGTTGTAGCTGGGCTTGATTAAATGCAGCGTTATAAGTGTTACCATCATCCTCACCACAATGCTCTTCTAATTCATCAGCACTCATATCTGGATTATTTTTATGCAGTGCCAACATACAGGCACTCCAATCACTTTGAGGTTGAACATCCTCTTTTAAAGTGCATAAACTCTGTTTGAATGGTTTATCTTGTTGGTAATAACTCCTTATATCTGCTAAGTTTACTATCTGTCTTAATCTTCCACGTAACCTTAAGGCTAGATCCTCTATATTCTGGTTTTGTTGGCGCAGTATTGATTGTAATCTTGACGGATTTATTGGTTTATTAATTTTTATTTTGGCTTTTTCAAGGTAACCATTCATTAAACTCCAGCCGTCATCCCATCTACCATTAACCATTGTAGTGTTTTCATTTTGGACTGTTGAGATGAATTTGTTAATTGAATTATCAATTTGCTGGTTTTTATCATCGGCTGTAGCATCCGATTCAATTACTTTACTCAGCTCTTTATCTACATCACTGAGATGATCTAGGAGGTTCTGTCGGTGGTCTAAGTTAGGCTGCGTGGATTTACCTTCACCTAAATTTGGGTTTGGTGTGAATGTTGGGGTATCCTTTGCTGCTTCCTGGATACTATTTAGGGTTTCATCTACGATTACAGATACAATATCACACATAAATGAGAACTCCTTTAAAAATTAGCTAAAAATATCCTAAAAAATTTAAAATATTATAATGCATATAATCCAACTAATCCAAATAATAAAACAATAATACAAATGAAAATAATTGTCCAACTACGTTGCCATAAATCATTATCATCCTTATTTCTACTTATTTGCTCCCAATCCATAATATAAGGGCTAGCTGGTGGACATCCTTTTTCTTTAAGGTTATAATGCCAGTAATCCCATATTTTTTCCATTTCAGTTTTTTCTTTTAAAACATCGGCTCTCATAGGGTTGCCTCAAATTGCTTATTTTTAAAAAAAGTATTACAAAATTAAGAAATATACGGTGGTTTTTGTTTTTACTTATAAAAGCCAAAAATAAAAAGTATTACATTAGGGTTTATCAAATGTCATGAAAATAAATTCCGTGTCAGGATCTTTAAAATCAGATTCATCAATATCTGAATAAGGTTTATTATTTAACATCATTTTGGCTAGTTCTCTTGCTTCTTCTGGAGTTCCTGCCTCTACGTCAAGTTCTGCAAATGCATCAATCCTATAAATATGTACATGATGTTTTTTTATTAAATTTTCTGAATGATTTTTATTTAAGAGATCACATATAAGTTCAGCGTCATCATGATCATCACAAGTTGTTATGATGTTTTCTACTATGGCATCATAAATTTGATGACTTTCATGAACAGTGTACATATCCTTAGATATAATATTGAATCTTCTTTTATCTATAGCATTTATAAATCTTAATAAATCCTGATATAATGCTTTAGCATCTTTATATTTTACTTTAAACAAAGGTTTGCCTTCACATTTTTCATTTGGCTCCTTAATTATCCACATATTAGTAGTAGGACTAACTATTGGTTGTATATCTAATTCCCTGAAACTAGGAATATCTTCATATTCATTTTCTTCACCCATTTAAAACACTCCCATTTTTAGCTAGGTATCTAAACATTTCACCTAAATATTTAGATTTTTTAAAATAATTCAGTTTTTTTGACAGACTTTATTCCTTAATTTTTCTAAACTATTTTCTTTCAATCGTTTAGTTTTAATTTCTTCTTTTTTAAGGGCGTTAATTGCTTCAGAACAAGAATATAATATTTCTTTATAATTTTCTGCGAAGAATTCGATTGCTTGGTTATCTGCATTGAGTATTTTTATGCCATCCATTTCTCCGAATGCACTTCTAAATCTTTGTTCACCATCACGATTATAATAAATATCTTCTGGAACTTGTAAAAGACCACTCCAATATGTGTTGAATGTATAATTTTTTACTCTAAATTCACAATTATTCAAGTGTCCAGTAATCCTATAAATATCATCCCTTAACATTTTTAATGGATTACACTCTTTTTTAAAAGGCCACATTATGATTTCACATCCAAACTATTCCTAGTAATCCCATCTTCCACTGCAATCCACCCATACCATATATTAACTCCATAGTCAACCAAACCATAGCCAGACCATTTCTCAAGGATATAATCTGCACGTTTATCTGGAATTTGTAATTCATCTACAACGTCTTCAAAATTGAAATCATCATAGAATTTTTCTCCTTTATCTAACCGATCCCAAATCTTATTCCATAAAGCTATTTCATCTGGTTTTTTAGTCATCTTAAATCGCCTAAAAAGTTTTGATTAAACTTTTTTAAAAGTTTAGTTAGAGTGATATTGCTTCTAAAAAATTAGTTAAAGCTCTTAATATGCGCTCATCCCCCTTAGGATGAACAGTTATCATATAATTAGGGTATCGTTCCATTAAGGGTTTCAATCCATCTTTAAGTTCCTTTAATTCATCATCCTTACTATAATCCATTTATCATCAACCTCATCTTATTTTTATCTGCAGTTACCCAGAGACATTACAAATGGGATCCTCTCCTCTTCTTCCTCAACCATGAATAACTCGTAGAATGCACCACTTAAAGCATCAACCATGTCATCATGGATTCCTTTAGTAGGGAAACTTCCAATTTCATTTAAAAAAGCAGTATTCCATGAAGGGTCCTCTTTCATATACATATTGCCATGCTTAACAAATTTCAACATGGCTTTAGCCCTTTCTATTTTATTCTTCTTTTGAATGTTGTGTCCATCAAAATCATAACCTGGTAAATCTAAACTCCACCTATTAACCAGGTATAATGGTGATGCTCCACCTTCAAGCTCTATTCTATGTAAAATTAAATTTCCATTTTCTAATTGATTTCCGTCAATTTTAATCTGATCAAAAATTAAATCCTCAGCTATACTGGGGTCTTTCTTAAAATGTTGATAATCATCAATGTACGCCTTTCCACTTACCCCTTTAAGTAAATAACATCCAGCGGTGCCATCGGGATTTTTTGGTTTATTTGGATCTTCAGGGTCGGTAGCAGCTAAATCCCATAAACGACAAGCAGCTATAATATCCTCAGGTAATGAACTATAAGTGTGCTTAGTAAACCATTCCCTCTTAAACATTAATCCTTCAGGTACGGCTTCCCAATCACCATCTTTCCATTGTCTTCCTTTAATGGGGTCTTCATCAGCAATATCATCTAAAAATGAACCATATTGAATATGATCTAAGTAAGGATTATCAGTATAAAGTGATGGAATAAATAATTTAGGTCCTTTAACATGGTTTTTATTAAAATAATCATGACTTATCCCACCTGGGTTTCCACTGAACCAGAAGTTGATGGGTAATGGATCATTTACTTCTTTTCGTAAACTTCCTTTTAAACCTGTAATTTTATATTGTGTAAATTGAACAGCTTCATCTAATTCTAAACGATGTAATTCTGCTCCTTGGTAAATATCGACATCAGTATTATGTTGAACATGACCAAACATTAACCCTGATCCAATTGGAAAGGTGAATATATGTGTTTCTCGATTCCAATGCGGTGCAAATCCCTCGTCTACGAGGTATGGTAGATTAAACCATTTCTGAGCCCTATCAAGTACAGCACCCAGTCTAGACAAATGTTTATGAGTTAACCTTAAAATACCAGCTTTCCATTGAGGAAATTCATGAGCAAACTGAACACCACCAATTAAAAGAGTGTCCGTTTTACCTCCGCCACGCCCACCACCAAAAAGGGCGGTTTCATTGGTGAATGCGCTTGTTAAAAGTTTTATTTGAGTATAATAAGGAACATGGGGAATATAAGGATTATAAATTATCGTATCATAGAATATATCTTCATCATCACTTGTTAATTCATTTTGGAAAAGCTCTTGAATTCTATAATCTATTTTATA
>JACWMK010000084.1 GCA_015661405.1 Methanobacterium sp. | reverse complement strand
GCCTAATCTCACCAATACTAGGAAATAACATATCTATAGATACACATTTACTAGTAGGCAATGTCATAGAATTCATTGCACTTACTATACTCTTAATAATAACATGGAAATATTAAAAAAAAGTTTACTTAAAAACTAGTTCTTAAGTTCCTAAAATTCAGAGTGCAGGTCCAAATTAGCATCATTTCTATAATTTGACTATATTGTAATAGAATAAATTATTATTTCAAAATTTTACCTTACTATAATAAATAATCCTAAATATTACAAATAACATTTTAATCCATTGAATGCAAACTTAGAAATACAGACCACTATCAATACTAAACCTATGATAGGATTATTTAATAATACTGTAATTGATATAAAAGGATTCAAATCTTTTAATTTAATCACAAATGTCTCTTATTTTTAGGATGTGATTCAGGGATATAAATAAGCCTATTACCGCTGTAGTCGGTGAAAAAATACCTGCAGCATATACAGAAGCAGAAAGAGTAATTTGAGCTATAAAAGCTCAGAATATGAGTTCTATTAAAAATATTTCATTCGAGATTAAACAGTCTTTAGGTCTGTCAAATAATAGAATTTATATAGAGTTTTATTTAAATATTTTAGGCCGTTCTACCGTGTATAGAAGTTTAAATAAAATTAAAAATAGGTATTTTCCAAATTATTCTAACCAAATGCCAATACTCCCAATACTCCATGAATTAAACCTAAGAACAGTGCGATCACAATTAGCGTAGGGTGAAATAAAAACTTTCCTCTACTCAACCATCCCTGATGAATACTAAACCCTAAAATTGCAGCTACAAAAATTAAAATAAATGTCAAGATACCCACAGATCCTACAGTTACATTACCCGCAGCTCTTCCGATTATAGCCATAAAAATAGCTAAACTAAAAGATATAACTACCATAGTAGGATGCCATTTAAATTTACTCATATCAAGCCATCCACGATAAATGCTTAACCCTATCATCGCAGTTATACTAAATGAAATAAATGTTATAATACCTATATAAAGTATAAAAGGCTTGCCAAATATCGGAATAAGTGCAATAATCATATAAAATTTACCTCACCTTATTTTAAATGAAATCTCTCCAGAAATAATCAATCAAATTTTTTTAATTTTATTTAAAAAATATTACTTTTATTATTATTTATAGGATATTTAAGTGAATTTTTAAAACATTTACTCGAATGCTCCACTTGCATTGGGCATATCCGGCCGTACTTCTTGTGTGATATCCCAGTACTCGATGATTTTATCTTCGTTAAAACGGAACAGGTGAACTTGCCTCAATCCCCCTTCCTCATGATTAGATTTATTATTAAGAAGCTGGGTATAAGCTGCAATAAAGTCTCCATCAACCATTACATGTTTTATAGAAAATTCAGATTCATAATCTCCTATCATATCTTTACTAGCTGTTATCATTGCATCAGTCAAGGAATCCATACTTCCACTAATATAGGGATTATGCGTCTTACAGTCATGTGCAAAGAAAGGTAAAACTTCCTTAAACTTTCTTGATCCGAATAAATTCAAGACTTCAATAATTATGTTTTTTCTATCAGTTTCTATTTTTTTTAACGAATCCGATTTCATTGTTCCGCTCATCTAATCACCTCTCAGTAAATAAATAACGAAAATTGATAATTATAATATATTTAAAGCAATATTAATATTATCACATATTCTAAATTTTTCAAAAAAAATATAAAAATATCTTAAATTTTAATTAGTCATTTATAAATTTAATCAAAATTAGAAATTAATAACTAACAAAAAATTGTTTCTTTTTTAAGGCATCCAGCTCTATCTGATTCAGGTTACATCTTCAAAATCTAGCTTATTTTTTCTTCATCAGTAACATTTTATAATCCAAATAAAAATAAAAACAATTAAAAACCTAATCATTCGTTAAACAACACTATGGTTAGCCCTATGGTCGGTTATATAATGTTTAAATTTAAAAACAGTTAATCATAATATATAATTTAGTATATAAAAGGTTTTCCTATAGTTAATTCTTATAATAACTCCAAATGATAAAAAAACATTAAAATAATAAAATTTTAATTCTTATACTATTTTACTAAGAATAATCATTATTTTTAGAATGATAATAGTTAGCATCAAACTCTAAAATTATAAGGTCATAGATTCCATCATAAGTATGATTTTACAGTAAAATTTGTAATACATTATTAGGAATGTCAGACTGCAAGTAATAGATAGCTATCTCAGGATTTATTGTTAAAATGTTTTTACTTTTAGGACTATAATAATCAAGGTGATTAATTTGAGTAATATAGAAAGGAGAATAAAAGATTTCAATTTAGATTTGCCGGGGATATTGTAATTTTACCCAGTAATTTAGAAACTGTTTATACTAAAGACGATTTAAATTACTCTCTGCATGAAGCGAAAGCAATAACATATTTTAATTCTCAAAAAACAACTACTTACTTTAATGATGTAGGTTGTGAGGTTTATGTTGAACTTTCATTAGAAGAAGAAATAACTAAAATAGTTTTAAATTTATTAATAACTCATCTAGATTCGATAATAACCAGTTTAATTGCATCATTTCTTTTTGAAGTTATGAAAGGTAAATTATATGGTAACGATGACAAAATTAAATTAAAAATTTATCAAAAAGGGTCAGATAAACCCCTTATTGATTATGATGGTCCAGTAAATGGATTAGAGAAGGTTGTTCATGAAATAAAAAAATTAAAATAATACGTTACTAATACTAAATATTGTATTAAAATATTAGGTTACAATCCAAGGACGAGAAAGTATTTTCCCCGGTGTTGGACTGACCTCACTATACAAACATAATCCCACTAAAGCCCAAGGTAAAAAGATTTGGTGGGCCCGGGTTAAAATAAAAGGGGAAGTGAAATATTTAGATAATTATTATACTGAAATGGAAGCAGCACACGCTTACTACACTGAAATAGAACGTTTTGGATTAGAAATCAACAGAGAAACAGAAGCATATAAAATCTACCAAAAATGGCTACAGGTACGAGAATTCACCAGTAAAATCTGTAAAGAAATACTGAATGATTACAATAACCGTGAAAATGTTAAAAAGGGATGGTACCTGGAAATACTTAAAAATAAGCTACAATAATTAAGCTAAATTAACTATGGCCGAATCTCATACATTTAAAATTTGTCTATCCATTTTCTAAAAATCTTAATATTCTTGCTCTTAAACGAAATAAATTGAATAAATATCAGTCATAACATTATTGAATCCCAAATATTGACAAAAAGAACTATTATTTTTAAAATAAGCATTTGAGAGAGATTCTTTTGAAGTTTTTTAATCATTTATATGTGGATCTATTTCTAAAGCTTTTTCATAAGCTTTTTCTGCTTCTTTGTCTTTATTAAGTTTGGAAAGAATATATGCTTTATTATACCAAGCAACAGCATCGCCCGGGTTTATTTCTAAGACTTTATCATAAGCTTTCAATGCTTCTTGGTATTCACCAAGTTCTATTAGAGTATTTCCTTTATTATACCAAGCATCCGCATCATTTGGCTTTATTTCTAAGACTTTGTCATAAGCTTTTAATGCTCCTTGTTTTTCACCAAGTTTTATTAGTGTATTTCCTTTATGATACCAAGCATCTATATGATTCGGATTTATTTCCAAGACTTTGTTATAAGCTTCTAAGGCTTCTTTGTTTCTATTAAGTTTTAAAAGAGTATATGCTTTATTATACCAGGCATCTGCTTGATTTGGGTTTATTTCCAAGACTTTGTTATAAGCTTCTAAGGCTTCTTTGTTTCTATTAAGTTTTAAAAGAATGTATCCTTTATAATACCATATTAGAGCATTATTCTGGTTTATTATTAATGCTTTATCGAAAGCATTCAAAGCTTCTTGATATTTTCCCAATATAGTTGATATATAACCTCTACGAATCAATGCATCTTTAAATTTAGGATTTCTTTCTAAATTTTTTATAAAAGATTTTGATTCTTTTAAGCTCCTTTTCTTTTTAAATAAGTCCTTTATGATTTTTTTTTGAGTTAATTTTTTAAATTTTTTATACTTATACAATATCTCTGAATAAGTATTCAAATTATATTGAAATAATCTTTTATCATTCTGAATATTTTGATTGTTCAATTCTTTAATAGCAATAATTATATTTTCTGATGCTAATTTATTATTTGGATTTAAGTTTAATGCTAATTCTAAACATTTAATTGCTTCAGTGAACTTTCTAAGTTTAATTAACGAATATCCTTTATTATTTAATGCCATATCATTATTTGGATGATATTTTATTGCTTCATCATAACTCTTAATGGCTTCATTATATCTTCCAAGTTCAGCCAAGGCTACCCCTTTTCCAATTAATGCACCACAATTTTTTGGATTTATTTTCAAACGTTTATTATCACATTTTATTACATCTTCAAATTTATTAAGACCCATCAAAGCTATTCCTTTATTTTCCAGTGCAATATCATAATCTGGATAGATTTCTATTACTTTATCAAAACATTTGATTGCATCTTTAAATTTTCCTATTTTGAAAAATGCGATTCCTTCATAGAAAAATGACAAAACATTTTTTGGATTTATATAAATTGCTTTATCAAAACATTTGATAGCTTGTGAATATTTTTTTAATTTGACCTGTGAAATATTTTTATTTATAAGTTTTATTTCAGATGGCTTTAATGGTAAACTCTTTTCCTTGACATCTGCTAATAACATACCTTTATTAATAAAAGCAAACTCATCTTTTGGGTTTAATTCAATTGCTTTATTAAAACATTTAATTGCTTTATCCTGTTCACCAATATTAATCAAGCTCGTACCTTTATTATTAAAAGGAGCATAAAAATTATGATTAATTTTAATTGCTTTGTTATAACATTTAATAGCCTCTTCATATCTTCCAATTGCATTTAAAACGTTTCCTTTATTATTAAATGCATGTTCATTTTTTGGGTTGATTGCAATTGCTGAATCAAATGATTTAATCGCTTTTCTATATTTTCCAAGAAGAAACAGTGCATTTCCTTTGTTACTGAATGCCATGTCATTTTTTGGGTTTGATTTGATTGCATAATCAAAATATTTAATAGATTTTTTATATTTCCCTATTAAACCAAGTGCTCTTCCTTTATTTTCTAATATAACATCATTTTTTGGACTGATTTCTAATGCTTTATTATAACAATTTATTGCTTCAGCGTAATTTTGCATCTCAGCAAATATTCCACCTTTATTTAGAAGTATTATATCTGAATTATAGTTAATTTCTAATGCTTTGTCGTAATATTCAATAGCTTGATAAAAATCTTTTTTATTTATGAAATCTAGAGAAATTCCAACCAACGCAAACCATGTCCAAATAACATTTTCTTTTTTATATATTTCTGTAACTCTTTCCAATTTAGTTATTGTTAAAGCCTTTTTATGATATTCTATCGCATTATCAAAATTTTTAAGCGATGCATAGCAATTACCTTCCAATAAATAAAAAGCAAACTTTTGTTTTGGGGTAGTGGTTAATATTAATCCTTCTTCTGCTTTTTCAATAGCTTCTTGATATTTTCCTAAATTTACAAGTGTATAAGATTTTCTTAAATATTTATTTATTTCTATATTTTCAGCATATAGATTATCATTTGTATACCAATAATGAGATGTCGTTAAACCTAATTTGGGAGACAATTCAGATTTTAAATTTTCTAATTTATTTGAATATAGATTATCTGCTAAATAATTATCATTGAATGTAGCTAATTCTAATTCAGGAGATACTTTAGCTTTTGAGGATATTATTTCAGGTTGGGATAAAGAATCTTTAATATAAAGTAAAAGATCAGGAGGAATTAGATTTATATTAGGATCTGAACAGTCTATATTATCTTTATTTTCATTTAATTGTAATTTAATACCATTAATTAATATTACATCATAAACTTCGTCGATTTGGTCTTTAATTGAACTTATTGTATTTTCTTTGAATATTTCATTAATTTTGTTTTCACAGTCTTCTTCTGGAAATCTAAAATATACTTTAATCATTCCGTTTTCTATTTGAATACGTTTCGTATAATAATGAGTCCACCAATGGAATTTGCTTTCAATAGGGATATCATATAATTTTAAATCATTTATGTTAACTCGCTTATAGTCTCTATCAAGTTCATCTGCAAGTTTGAGAAGAGCTGCTAAAAACTGCAACTTCATATTTTCAGTATTGAAACAAGTGTCATGAACTTCTTCTATTTTAACCTGACTAGAATGAGATTCCACAATATCTGCTATAAATTGAACGTAATCTTTACATTCTTCTAAACCTAATGAGATTCCTGATTTTTTTACACTTTCAATTATTAATTTCTTTCCACACCTATTATGATATTTCCTAATTTTTTCCTTATCTTCGATTGTTAAATTGGTTATATCTGGATTTTCTAAAAATAATGAGTACTGCATTCCAATATCATGTAGATATGCCGACGCCAAAAGAACAAAACATTCATGTTCATTTAATAAATTATCAGGTGCATTTTCCAATATTTCATTTAATATTATTATAATATTTTTTGAGTGATTAATATCGTGATTGGTGTAATGGCTAAGCAATGTTGAATGCCAAATCCCTTCTACCTTATCTTTAATAAGATTGAGACAATTATTATGTGATTCTGACACTTTAGTTTTTAGATCCATTTAATTTCCCTTTAAGATCAATATTTTTCTTCTATAATAAATTACAATTATTTATATTAATATAATATTGCA
>JACWMK010000083.1 GCA_015661405.1 Methanobacterium sp. | reverse complement strand
CTAATTATGATTATGAAATAACAATCCTAGATAAACTAACCTACGCGGGTAATAAGGATAATCTAAAGGAAATCCTCCATAAAATCCAGTTTATAAAAGGAGATATTGGATGCGAAGAAGATGTGAAGATTGCTATGAAAGACTGTGATTATGTAGTGAATTTTGCCGCGGAAACACATGTTGATAAATCAATAGAAGACCCTAGTATCTTTGTTAAAACTGACGTCATAGGCACTTATAATCTCCTAGAATACGCTAGAAAATATGATGTTGAAAAGTACCTTCAAATCTCAACTGATGAAGTATATGGGAGTATACTAAACGGATCATTTACAGAAGAAAGTAACATTGACCCCAGCAGCCCCTACTCCGCGAGTAAAGCCGGAGGAGATATGCTGGCAAAAGCCTATCATAAAACCTATGATGTACCAGTTCTCATAACCAGGAGCAGTAACAACTTCGGACCCTACCAATACCCAGAGAAACTAATACCATTATTCATAATGAACGCGATGAATGATAAACCATTACCAGTCTACGGTGATGGAATGAACATTAGAGATTGGATATATGTTCTAGATAACTGTAAAGGTATTGATGTCGTTTTAAATAAAGGAAAAATAGGTGAAGTTTATAATGTCGGCGGTGGAAATGAAAAACCCAATATAGAAATAACGAAACTTATCCTAGAACTCCTAGAGAAACCGGAAAGTCTAATAAAATATGTGGATGACCGATTAGGGCATGACAGAAGATATTCACTAGATTCAACTAAAACTCAGAAACTGGGCTGGAAACCAGAATGGACCTTCAAAGAAGCTATGCAAGAAACTATAAATTGGTACATGGATAATAAAAGCTTCATTAACAATATAAATTAAAAAAAGTCTAGAAATAACTCTTTTTTTTAATACTTTACTTTTTTTACTAAATTTTTAATAAATAAATTAATAATCATTCTTACACTTTTACAAATTTTATTTTATTATTAATCTATTAATACTTTATTAATTATTAATGATAATAATATTCTAAAATATAATCCTAAGGTGCAGATAAGAGACATGAAAGATCATAAAATAATGATGAATGAACCCCATTACCAATTTAAAAGACTATAATCACATTTTTATAAACTTTTTTTAATTCAAATAACAAACTTTAAAGTAATACTAAAAACATGAAATTCCACTGATAAAAACTATTATACAGGTTTTATAATAAAAACTTGACCATTTCTTTACCAAAATCAATTATACGTTAACTAATCATTACTACCTATTACTTACATAAAGTTTTATAAAATATAATTCTCCCTCAACCTATGCTCTGGTTATCCTATAAATAATAAACTAATTTTCAATTATAAAACCAGAATCCCGCCTTAAAATATCTAAAAACTCGGATTCAGATATATCATAAATTTTTAAAGTCTTATGCTGACTTTTAAGACCCGATACAATCTCAACCCGTGACTTAGTTAACTTTGAAAATTCTTTAATAATCTCCTTATTCGCCTTACCCTTCATCGGAACCGATGCAATTCTAACTTCAATTTCACCCCTCCACACATTAAAGCCAGAAATTTCAAACCTCTTCGATTTAGGAGAAACCTCAATATCCACTAATACACCATCAACAACGGTCTTCACAGCATCCATATTAAAATTTCTCCTAAAAATTTAGATCCAATATTATCTCAATTAACAATTTAAATATAATACGAAATAAACTTAGGTGGAGGATAAGATTTAAATATAGAAAACTAAAAATGTCTGTATACTCAATACTAATTTTTCTAATAAATATTTTTTTTGCAGGGGTGGTCGAGCGGTCAAAGGCGCTAGGTTGAGGGCCTAGTGGGGTAGCCCTTCGCGGGTTCGAATCCCGTCCCCTGCACTCACACTCATTTTATAATAAACTACTGTTTTTATTCAACTATTATCGTAACCTTAAGATTTTCACCCAATTTCAAATCCTCAACTAACTCCCGTTTCAAATCACAAGCCGCCTTATCCGCATGTATCATCAAAGTCCTACTACAAGTGAAATCACTTTTCCTGCAAACCATATCCGTAGGATGAGTCAAAGTCAAAGCTGGATGCCCATAACCCCTAATCATATCAACAGCATTCACAGTTTCCAGTTCAATTTTAATAAGAGTATCCTCACATCTAATAGTATCCAATAATTCACTGGGTAAATCCATTAATTTAACATCCGATGAAACACCAATAATACAATCCGCCCTTACACCAATCTCCTTATCCATAGTAACTTCAAAAGTAGACTTATGCTGAGAAGTGATATTCGGATGACCTTTAACCATAAAAGAGTACTTCATAAAATTTTTCACCATATTCCATCTTTAATAGGACTGTAAAACCTTTGATTATGTCATATAAGTAATACTTTTATTATAATATTTTCAAATTATAAAAATCTGCTAAGGTACCGTTAAGGGTACTTTAAGGGATCTCAAAAATGAATAAAGGACGTTATTTTAATGTTTATCGGGTTCAAAACACTCAATTTCTCAAATTTTTTTTATTCAATTTTAGACATTAAATAGTAATACTTTTCCTAAATTATTCCCAAAAATATTTTTTCTAAACAAATGATCTATCTTTCATCCACATAAAAAATTTCTCTTTCATTTAAAAAAAATTAAATCTAAAAAAAACCTTTATAAATAATGTCATCGGTTTCACTGCTTGGTTGGCGTAAAACAGGCCCGTCAGACCATAAAGCTGCAATAGCTGGTCATCCACAAATAAATCCTTTATTTTTAATTAAACATACATCTAGACTCCCAATTAAGTTTTCAAAAAAATTTTTCAAGTTCAAAAATCCAAATTTTTTACAAACTCTCCTATATATTATATACATTACCCGTATGACACATTGTTTAGCGTACTCTAAATTACATTTAAATCCATAATATTATCTTAAATAATGATATATCCAGTTAAAATATCCTATTTTTCAGAAATTACAACTAAAAAAAAATGGAGAAATTCAAAATTTTTACTAAACTCTTCTTTATACTATATACATTACCCGTATGACGCATTGCTCAACATACCCGAAAATACATTTGAATCCATAATATCATCTTAAATAATGATATATCCAGTTCATATATTTCTATTTTCATAAATTAAAACTGTAAAATGGAAATTTAATGTAAATCATAAAAAAAAATTAAATTTACCAGAAATCTGAAAATAAAAGCTGAACAATATTTATAATGTTCATATACAGAAATTAATGAAAGAAAATAGTCCCGGACTTCCAGAGGCCCAACCAAATACACCATAAAACCACAATGTAATCACGAACAAAGAGCTGCAATGAATAATTACTACTATAAACCCTTGCTAGGTGGATTTAAAAGAAAATTGAAAAACACCCAACGGTATAAATAACCATTTACAAAGACAAATGGAAAATTGGACACAAAATACGGGAAAACACATTCGAACAATAATAACTTTTACAGACCTTTAAATTATTATTTATGTATTCATTTAGTTTAAAATAAAAAAAAATAGGTTTTATGAATTTTTTTATTTAAAGGACGGAATAACTAGAATGCCCAAAAAAGAAACATTAAAAGGCACATACTGCCTCCTAATCCACTTAAAACACGATTCAAAGATAACTATAGGTAAATTAGGAGAAAAAAATTTTACGAAAGGATACTACATATACGTTGGCTCCGCTCTCAACTCCCTAAAACCACGTATACAAAGACATCTCAAAAAAGAAAAAAAAATACACTGGCACATTGATTACCTTTTAAATAATGAAAATGCTGAAATCATAGAAGTCCTCTATACCATCAGTGACATTAAATGGGAATGTAAAATAGCAGCCACCATAGCTGAAACTAGTACAGGAGTAATTAATTTTGGATGCTCCGACTGTAAATGCAATTCCCATCTACTCTATTTCGAAAAATATCCGGATTCTAGAAAAACATGTATTAATTCACTGCAAAAATATGATTTAAAAGTGAATTTATATAAATAATTTTTTTTAAATTTTTTGTACATATTATTTATCACAAATTTTAATACAAAAAAATTGATTTTGGAATGACTATTCAAAGAGCCAAGCAATTAAAAATTCCTCAAATTTTCTACTATCTAACATATTATCCAACAGATTGTGAACGTCTTCCCATAGCAGCCCACAAGCTTACAGTGATGCCCGCAACAAGCAGGATGCCTAGAAGAAGCCGAGTATTATGGAGTGTGCTGAAACGTTGGAGGAAAATCACAGTAGCTAACGTAATGATAATGCCCCAAAAGACCGTCCAATCCCCACTGAAAAAGTCAAAAACCTCCCACAAAATGCGGATTGGAATCGGATACTTTTGCGGGTCTGACTCCTTTATATTCGGATTCAGTTTACGTCGACTCACCCAACGAATCAGACTCAGACTCAGCAGCAGATAGAATATGATCAGCACGAGGAGAAATAGATCAGAAAAAGGCCACTGGATGCCTAAACCCTCACCGCTCCAGAATGTTCCAAAAGTCACCAACATGATGCCCACCAGAAACTTGAACATATTCTCAGGGATACTAGTTAACGGCTTACGCACCACCATACCTAACACTATCACTACTAAGAGTGCTATAACAGCTGCTAGACTTGTGGTATAAATCCCCTGGAATGGATTTGCATCACCAGTCAAACCGAAAGTAATGACTATCACCGCAACCTCCAATCCCTCAAGAAACACGCTCTTGAAGGAAGTCAGGAAACCGAATTTACTGAATTTGGAATGATCCTCCCCCAGAGCATCAAACTCCCGCCTGCGCGTCTCATATACCAAATTTTCATCATGCTTAGCCTTAAGCCCCGTATAACGTAAAATCGCCTTTTCTAGCCACTGAATACCGAAAAGTATTAAAATAACTCCAATAACGATACGAAGAATATTAATGGGAATAACTAGGATAATAGCACTGCCAAATACAATAATAAGCAAACCTAATAAGGCAAAACCAGAAGCAGCACCATACAAACTACTCTTCCAATTAATTGATGCACCGATAGCTAATACGATGGTCAAGGCTTCAACCCATTCCACAAGAGATGCCAAAAAAGCCGGTAAAAAAATAGACCAGTTCACGACAATACCCTCTCTAAAAACTTACCTTAATTGCATTGATATTATATTACCATCAATATACACTATTACTTTAAGCATACAATTTGTTAATGTTCCTCTAAAGGCCCATTGACAGTTCTTATAAGCCATCACCCTCACATCTCTATTATTTAATCTTTAGTTTTAAACTAATAATCGTAAAATAAATAATTTTCCATTAAAATTCTAAAAACGTTTTTTATGCGCAGATATTAGAATTATCCGCGAGGATATTACTATTCATATACTAAATTCAACAAACCCAGATTAAAAATGATTAGAGTGAATATTCCGGGAACATTATCTAAATAAACAGAGAAATAACCCCCACAATAAAAAAAATGGATAGATTTTACAATAAATTATAATTTAGTGAAACTACAAAAAAATATTAATAATATCATTCACATGAGTATTCTCTAAAAAAAAATACGGACGTGAAAATTATCAGTCTGGAATCATTCAAAATAAAAATCACTCAAAAGGAGTTAGATGATCTATCAAATCGGCTAGCTAATACTCGTTGGCCTGATGAAGTTGAAGATAGTAACTGGAATTACGGTGCAAATTTAAGTTACATGAAAGAATTAATTAATTACTGGCAAAAAGATTATGATTGGCACCGAAAAGAAGCCGAACTAAACCAATTCTCACATTACCTTACAAAAATAGATGGCCATAACATCCACTTCATCCATGAACACGGTAAAGGACCCAATCCCACTCCTATAATTATAACACATGGTTGGCCCGGTTCATTCTTCGAAATATGTAAATTAATACCATTACTCACCGACCCGGAAAGTCATGGAGGTGAAGCAGACGACTCATTCGATGTAATTATCCCATCCCTCCCCGGATTCGGATTCTCAGATCGTAACATTAAAAGCAGTGTAAGTGCACTCAGCTGGACAGCCGAATTATGGGCTAAATTAATGACCAAAGAATTTTTCTTTAACACATCCAAGTTAAAGGCACAGTATTTTAAAATTTGAATATTTCACCTTCACGTTTACCCTTTCGCAGTATATTAAATCCTCTTTAAAATTTTTCAGAGTATTCTTTTTTATTACTAAATTATTACGTTCATATTTCAGGTAATTCATTTATTAAAATTGGTTTTATCAGAATAAATTTAAGAGGGTACTTAGATTAGATAAAAATGGAGGTGGATGTTTTAAATTAAATCTTCTAAGTACCCCCGTAACTAAATGAATCTAGTTACATTAAATATATAAATTAGTGAAGATTTTTATAACTCAAATAATCTTTTTTATAGATTAATGAATCAGTTCCCATGTCCTATTATATTAAAAACTTAATAAAAATAGTTTTTCCCAATTTAAACCAAATTTATACCAATTCTTTACAATTCATACCTACCTTGGCAAAAATTAGATTTTTTAATAAAATTAAAAATAGTATTTTCAGGATAATAAGTAAGTTAATACAAAGAATATCTCTAAAATAAAATAAAAAAAGGAATATTTGGGCTTAATAATGCGAAAGAGCCCAAAGTTTCGGATTAAATTTTTTTAACATGTTAACTGTTAAATTATAGTTAAAAACGAAACTTTTTTAACTATGAAGTTTATAATCATTATTTATGACTAGAAGTTCTTCTTTGAAAGTTAGGAAATGGATTACTGCTGATGAATTGAAAAATATTGTTAGAAA
>JACWMK010000023.1 GCA_015661405.1 Methanobacterium sp. | reverse complement strand
GGAATATGCTGAAAAATTTTATAATGATTCATGGTGCATATTATCAGCTAAACATGGATTTTTGTTTCCTGAAGATATGGTATCTGGTCCTTATAATGTTAGTTTTAATATTAAGAAGTCAAATCCTATTTCTTTAGATGAATTATCAAAACAAATAAAAGAAAAAAAAATGGATAAATATGAAAAAATAATTGTTTTGGGTGGTAAAAATTATAATCAAATTGCTGAAGAATTATTTTATACAAAAGAAGTTAATAATCTCCTTTCTGGATGTAAAGGCATAGGATATATGATTCAAAGATTAAATAGATTAATAGAAGAACAATATTAATTCTATAATAAAAACAAGCCCACGAAGATTCTAAAAATTTAATGTATTTTGAATTATTTAATTATTATAATATTTAACTTCGTTATTCACTGATATAACGCAGAATTAAGTATTTTGACACTATTATTCATATTTGTTATCAATAAATTTATTTATAATTTTTTTCTCTGTTGGAATTATTTATTTAATATATGAAAATATATGATTATATTAGAAATGTAATTGTTTACTAATGAACTAGTGGGTGGAGGGGGAAATTATAATCGATATTTCAATAGATGAATTATTAAAGGAAATTTTGCCAGGTTTAACTGAGGAAAATATCGATTTTGACAAAAGGCATTGGAGTAAAGTGCAAAGTGAGAGGAATATTGCATCAGATTTAATTTATGATTGTATATTACTTAGACTGATTCGTCCAAAAATTAAGAAGTTGGGGTATAGAAAATTTATGTTATGTTTTAATTTTCCAAGAAATTTCGGGGATCTTTGCTTATTATTATAATAAGTGTATCTAGACATTCCAAAAAAAATATAACTGTGAAGACTGCATATGATCGTAATGTAAAGCGAAAGTCGGATTGTTAAAATTTGGGGACAATGATGGTAAAAGAGGATAATATTGAATGGGAATATGACTTTGACGGGGACTCTATGTTTATAAATGATATAAAAGATTATAAATATAAGGAATCCATTGAAATTACTGATGATATCATCTTGGATATAGATGAAAATAACGAAGTCGTTGCTTTAGAAATATTAGATGCTTCTAAAATATTTGGAATTGAAAAAAAATTCATTCGACATTTGGTTAAAATAGAGATTAATATAATGAGTAATGAAGAAAATATTTTTATTAAAGCAGCATTCAACTTCATGATTCATCAAAGATCCACTCCTAAGGAATTGAATGAGAAGATTGTAAATGATATTAACTTACCTATTCATGATACACATCTAGTTTCTGCTTTGACTGCTAAATAAATTTCTATTAAAGTATTCAGATTATTATACTAAAATTATTGTAATATTATCTAATTTCTGCTTCGTTATCAGTGTATAACGCAGTAAAATTAGAAATATAGGTAAATATTGATTGTCTACCTAACCTAATTAATCCCAAAATACTATTTCTCTAAATTTAAAATTTTTTTTGTCAATAATCTAATTATGCTTATTTATTAATAATTATGATATATGTTTAAAGGATGGTAGGATGTTTCAACCAAAATTTAGTTTTACAAATAAAATTGTTAAGAATCTTACTTACATTGCAGAATCTCGTGCATTTATAATAAATGCACCACTGGTTCCGGAATGGGAAGTTTCTCTCCGTAGAGATGCCATTTTGAAGAGTGCTCATTCTTCTACAGCCATTGAAGGAAATCGTTTAACTTTGGAGGAAGTCAGTGCTTTGGCTAATGGTAGGGAGGTAATGACTCGCCGGAAAGATCGTCAAGAAGTTTTAAATTATCTTGAAGCGCTGGATAAGATTTCAGATTTTGCTTCTCATGAAAATTTTACTTTGAATGATTTATTAGAGATACACCATATTGTGACTAAATCTACCTTGAATTTTCCTGAAGATGAAGGTTGTTTTAGAAATAGACAAGTTCATGTGGTTAATATGTTGGGGGAGACTATTTTTATGCCGCCAAAAACTGTTGAAGTACTTGAACTTATTGAAGATTTTTTAGAATGGTTCAATTCTCCAATTATGGAAGATATAGATTCCGTTATTGCTGCTGGTTTAACTCATTATGAAATGGTTAGAATTCATCCAGGTAATGGTAGAACTGCTCGTATTATGGCTACTTTGGTGCTTTTTAGGAGTGGTTTTGATTTAAAGAGATTTTTTGCTTTAGATGATTATTATGATCATGATAGACAAGCTTATTATGCGGCGCTTCAGACCGTTGACTCTGAAATTTTGGATGTTACAGAATGGTTGGAATATTTCACTGATGGTGTTGCTACTAGTATAAAAGCTGTCAAAGAGAAAGTTTTAGGATTGAGTAAAGATATTAAAATTCTCAAAGAAAGAGGACAAATTGCATTGAATGATAGGCAGATGAAAATTGTTGAATGGATAGTTAATGAAGGGAAAATCACTAATCGCGATATTAGAAATATGTTCGGAATATCTGATAATGCTGCTTTAGATGAAATAAGGAAATTGATGAATTTTGATGTTATTAAGAGGGAAGGTGAGGGTAGAAGTGTTCATTATGTACTTGTTTGATCAGTGATAGATTCGTGATTAGGTTCGTGATTAGGTTCGTGATTAGGTTCGTGATTATAACTGAAGATATTTATAAGATAGTAAATGTAAATACGAAAGTCTGATTGTTAAAATTTTGGGACAATGATGATAAAAGAGGATAATATTGAATGGGAATATGACTTTGACGGGGACTCTATGTTTATAAATGATATTAATGATTATAAATATAAGGAATCCATTGAAATTACTGATGATATCATCTTGGATATAAATGAGAATAATGATGTCGTTGCTTTAGAAGTATTAGATGCTTTTAAAATATTTGGAATTGAAAAAAAAATCATACGACATTTGGTTAGAATAGAGATTAATATTATGAGTAATGAAGAAAATATTTCTATTAAAGCAGCATTCACATTTATGATTCATCAAAGATCTACTCCTAAGGAATTGAATGAGCAGATTGTAAATGATATTAACTTACCTATTCATGATACACATTTAGTTTCTGCTGTGACTGCTAAATAAATTTCTATTTTTAAAGTATTCACAAATATTATACTAAAAATTATAATATAATCCAATTTTTGCTTCGTTACACTGATATGACGAAGTACAGTATTTCAAGCTTTTATTATTCTAATTTGTCTAGGTGATTTATCCTATTATTCCTATATTTTTTTTAATCAGTTTATTTTGGTAATTAATTTTAATCTAGTATTAGAAGTGCTGGTAAATTTTTAAATAAGAAGAATACTATATTAACTTATATTAAAATTTGAAATTAGATTTCACTATCTTCTAATTTAGGAAAAATGTGGGTGAACGCAGATGAGTGAAATAGATAAAGAAATCGCTGAAATAAAATTAATGCTAGAAAAGATCGAAGATATTATTGATTCAAGATTAATTGGAATAGAAGAGCCTGAAGAAGATGAAGTAGAGGAAATTAAAATCTACGATAAAAAGAAAAACGCAGGGACTCTTGAATTAAATGAAATATAGACTTTTCATTGAGAAAAAGGCTCAAAAACAACTAGATAATCTGAACTTATCAGTTAAGGAAAATTTAAAAGAGAATATATTGAAACTCAAAGGCGGTTTTCTCCCGGAACTTGATATAAAGAAATTAAAGGGTTATAAAAATCATTATAGATTAAGAATTGGTAAATATAGAATCCTTTTTGAACTTCAAGAAGGTCCATCCGTAATGGTTTATGCCATATTACCGAGAAAAAACGCTTATAAATAATTTAATTATATTAATTGATTTTTTTTAAATTGTCTAATTTTTTGCATAACTGATTTATCAAATTCTTTAAATAAAGTATATGGCATTATGCAGTTTCGTTAGTTTTATCAGATGAAAAAAAGAAATTCATTTCGGACAATCACGGAGATAATCATTTAAGTGAAGATTTTCATGTGACCCTTTTTGTTGGGTGTTGAAATACATGGGATCTCAGAAATTTCCAATCCTGTCAGGATATAAGATATGTAAAGCACTTTGTAAGGACGGTTTTCAGATGGTTTCTCAGAAAGGAAGCCATATTAAATTAAAAAAGCGTTTAGATGATGGTAAGGTTTTAACAGTAAATAGATATTTTAATAAATAATTTATTAAAAAAAAATATTAATATTTCAATATGATAAAAAACTTATATTCCATGATTACCAATCATTCATTCAAAAATTAATAATAAAAAAAATAAATATTTTGAGGTTTAAAAAAAAAAGATAAAAAAATATATTTAAATCGAAGTTAATTTTTTAGAGTTCAAAAAAATATTTTCTATTTTCAAGCATCTATCCCACGATTTACATGTCCCTGATGAGCAAACTCGTGCAGCTTCTCCTCATCTCCATCGCTATGGGGATTTATGTCAAAGACGACTTTTTTCACTGTGCCTGTAAACTCGAAGGGTGATTTGTCAGCGTAGCTCATATCAACTGGAAGTCCATTATTCCGGCTTATGTCCATTCCAGAGTAAAAAGTAAATCTCCAGGGTACTGTGTGGTCTGCTCGACCTTCACCAACTTTCTTGCCGTTGATGAATAATGACATAGTTCCACCTGTTGCTGGCTGTGCTGCATCTGCATTAAATTCCATTTTAACAATGACATCTCCCTTAGGAATAGGTTCCGTTGACTCTTGCTTGTATATGAATACTCCCAGCATACTATAAGTATGTTTGAGTAGGCCGTCCTGAACAAAGAGGGCAAATCCACCTAAATGATCAGCTTCTGCTACTATAACTCCTTCTACTCCATCTTCAGGTATCTCAAGTTCAGCTGTGATAGAATAAGAATGATTGTATATTTGAGGGAACATTCCAGAGGCTACATTCTGCACATCACCGTAGTATGTGAACTTAGTCTGATTAATCATCGGCGGAAGTATACCGAAGTATGATACAAAGCCAGCTAAAAGTGGTAATACATTGTATTTCTCGGCTTCCTCCCAAAATAATTCCTTTAATTCCTCTAATTTATCAGGATGTTTATCAACTAAGTTGTTAGCCTGAGTGAAATCTTCAGGCAAGTAGTAAAGTTCCCATGTATCATTGTCTGGATTGTAAACATCTGGTGCAAATTTCGCTATGGTACTGGGTGAGACGTCCCATGGAATTCTCGATAGCTTTGCACATGCCCACCAACCATCCTTATACATGGCACGGTTGCCGAATGTTTCGAAGTACTGTTGAGTGTGCATCGCTGGTGCATTTGCATCTTCAAATGTTTCTTTAAAACTTATTCCATGCATGGGATCTTGTTTAATACCATTAACTTCGGATGGCTCAGGTAATCCAATTACATCAAGAATTGTAGGTCCTATGTCAGTAACATGAGTGAACTGAGTTCTTAATCCACCTTTATCTTTGATTCTTTCAGGCCATCGAATAACCAGTGGATTACGTGTTCCTCCAAAGTGGGATGCTACCTGTTTACCCCACTGGAAAGGACAGTTACCTGCCCACGCCCATGCAGCTGCATAATGAGGATTTGTGAGTTCACTACCCCAAGCTTCTAATCCTCCATATTTTTCCACCAACTCAAACTGCTGCTCATTAGTAAGAGGAATTTGATTCACCGCAATTATTTCGTTAAAAGAACCTGAAATGGTACCTTCCATGCTGGCACCATTGTCACCCCAAATGTAGATCACTAAAGTATTATCGAGCTCACCCATCTCCTCAACAGCTTCAATAACACGACCAACATTCCAGTCGGCATTTTCCTGATACCCCGCATAAACTTCCATCTGGCGCGCGTAAAGCTTTTTCTCTCTATCAGATAAAGAATCCCAACTGGGCATAGCATCAGATCGTGATGTCAGTTTTGCATCAGCGGGAATTACACCCAGTTCTTTTTGTTTCTTGAAAACCATTTCCCGGTATTTATCCCATCCATCATCAAATTTTCCTTTATATTTTGCAGCCCAATCTTCTGGCACATGATGTGGAGAGTGACTGCACCCTGTAGAGAAGTATAACATCCAAGGCTTATCATGATTTTGACTCCGAACTCCATGAAGCCATTCAATTGTCTTATTTGCCATATCATCTGGAAAGTAATAGTTTTCACCCTCTGGAACTCCTATTATTTTATTGTTTTCGGTTATTAGAGGGTCCCATTGCCCTGATTCTGCGCCTAAGAATCCCCAGAAGTAGTCGAATCCCCATGCATTTGGCCATCTGTCAAATGGTCCCGCTGGACCTTGCTGGTGATCAGGTGTTAAATGCCACTTTCCAAAAGCGGCAGTGCTATACCCGTTCATCTGCAGTATCTGCGGGAATGGGGCACAATTCTGTGGTTTAGCTGCTTTATAACCTGGAAATGGTCCTGATAATTCTCCAACTGATCCATATCCCACTGCATGGTGGTTTCTTCCTGTTAGCATAGCCG
Organism: Methanobacterium sp.; assembly: GCA_015661405.1. GTDB lineage: Archaea > Methanobacteriota > Methanobacteria > Methanobacteriales > Methanobacteriaceae > Methanobacterium_A. The sequence continues at coordinate 47,634 of JACWMK010000023.1, read as the reverse complement.
CACGTGTAGGTGAACATAGGGCTGTTACATGGAAGCAGTTGTATTTTACACCTTCTTCTGACATACGTGTTAAATTAGGTGTTTCAATAGGCCCTCCGAAGGTACTGGGGTTTCCAAATCCGGCATCGTCGATTAAAATTAGTAGTATGTTGGGAGCTCCTTCAGGAGCTTCTACAATCTTATTTATTCCAAAATCTGGTATGGATCCTTTAAGCGTTCGTTTTTGAATCCCAGAGAATTTAGGATCTCTAATTGGTAAAACAGATCTATTTACAAATTTTTTTTCATTCAAAAATTAAAACCTCCAATTATTTCTTTTTAAAATTTTCTTAATCATAAATCCTATATAATCAAAAATTTTTTCCATGACATTTTTTAAATTTTATTCCGCTTCCACAGAGACAGGGATCATTACGGCCAATATCTGGAAATATTTCTTTTAACTTGTTATTTTCACCTTTTAGGATCGGCATGATCTCTGATGGATCCTTACCTTGTTTATATAAGGTGGCCATGATTTTCATGGGCCAGTTAATGTGGCTGAAAAATTCTTTGTAACTTGAACATAAATAGTTTAAACCGTATATTTCATGAGAGGTTTTAGATAAGCGGTCTTTGGGGCATGCTCCGTTGCAGGCGAATTTAATCTTACAATTAAGACATTGTTGAGGGAGTTTATTAGTTTTATTTTTTCCGAATTTGTACTGTGATGAAGAGTTAACCAGTTTTTCTAGCGGTGTTTTTGTTATATTGCCCAGCAAGTGTTCCGGGTTGACAAAATGGTCACAAGCATAAATGTCTCCATTGTGTTCTATTATCATGGCAGTTCCGCATGTTGGTGCAAATACACATACAGATTGAGGGTAATTAACCCATGAAGCTAATGCAGCATCAAATATCTGTAAAAAAACTTCACCCACGTCATTTTTCACCCATTCATCAAAGATGGATATGAGAAACTTACCATACTGTTCTGGTCTTACTGATTCCTTTGAAACTAATGATTCCCCTAATTTTTGTTCTACGATGGGTATGAATTGTATAAATTTAACTCCAAGTTCATTTCGGAAAAATTTGTAAACTTCAAGGGGATGCTCAGCATTTGTTTTGTTAACCGTGGCTAATATATTAAATTCAACCTCGTGCTTTTTTAATAAATTTAATCCCCTTATAACCCTTTTAAATGTGGATTGATTTTCTTTGTCTACGCGGTAAGTGTCGTGAAGCTCTTTTGGGCCATCAATACTTATACCTACCAGAAAATTATTTTCACAGAAGAATTCACACCATTCATCGTTTAAAAGAGTTCCATTAGTTTGTATGGTGTTATATATATTTATTCCAGGGTTTTTGTATTTATTCTGATATTCTAAGGCTTTTTTAAAAAAATCAATACCCATCAGTGTAGGTTCCCCGCCCTGCCATGCAAAAGTAACCTCTGGAACTTTTACAGTCTCAATGTACTGTTGTATGTATTCCTTTAACACTTTATTAGACATTCTAAAATCTTTGTTCGGATATAAGTTTTTCTTTGGTGTATAAAAACAATATTTACAGGCCAAGTTGCACGTGGCTCCGGTAGGTTTAGCCATTAGATGAAAACTAGTTAGAGGATTATTTTCGCTCGTGCAAATACACCTATCAAAAATTTTTTTATAATTTAAATTTAAATAAGTTTCAAAAAAAAAACTTTAATAATAATTAGTTAATCAATGCATAAATAATTTTTTAGATTCATAAAAGCATTAAATTCAAAACAATTACAGGTTAATTTATCTATATTCTTATCTATACCAAAGGTAAATTCAAATCTAATATATGATTGATTTATCTTTACCGTGATTATTAAAGGAAGATGTAGTATGAAATATTAATTTAAAGTTAAAATTGGCCTGTTAATACGACTTTGACAGTGACTCTATGTTTATAAAGATATTAAAGATAAAAAAATATAAAGAATCTTTGGAATTATATGATGATATAAAATAGAAGTATTACGATGGCGATTTAGCGAGGAAAATGTCATTAAAAATGGAAACACATGCAGCGAATCTGAATTCAGTAAACGAAAAGAAGCTGTTGAATATCCGTTAGGAAATATAAAACAAAATTTTAAGTTCACCGAGTATTATGCAAGAGGTTTAGAACAAACTCAAACAGAAAACAACCTTATCTACATATCACACAACATTAAACGAATATTTAACGAAATAACTAAAAAATTAGAAGAAATACTACCAAAAACACCAACAATCTCCAGCTAAAAAAAAAATTTTTTAATAAAAATCAAAATTTAATTCTAAAAAAAAAAAATTATTTCATGATTCACCCTCTTTAATATAATAAGGAGGGGTTTTCATTTTTATGGATTTCTTCATTCTTTGATTCCAAGTCATTATAGGATTCCTTTATATCCTCTAGTAAAGAGTCTACCATGTCTTTTCCAAAATTCTCTTTGATGACCATTCTCATTACTGATATATCATCCGCGTTTTTGGGTAGCGTGTATGCAGGTATTATCCAGCCTTTCTGACGTAATTTTCTTGATAATTGGAAAACTGTGAAATCTGCATCCTTTAATTTTACAGTGACTACTGGAAAAGTTGTGTTTTTATTGATTACTTCAAATTTCCCGGTTTTCTTTAATTCATATGCTAAATATTTAGCATTTAAACTCATAATATCCATTATAGCCTTGTAACCACTAAATCCTAGTCTTAAGAAGTTATAATATTGGGCAATGATGGTGCTACTTCCCTTGGAGAAATTAAGGCTGTAATTAGACATGTTACCCCCCAGATAATTAATGTTAAAAACTAGATCATCTGGTATATCTGATTTATCTTTGAAAATTATCCACCCCACTCCAGGGTAAACTAAACCGTATTTATGTCCGGATACATTAATAGATTTAACTTGTTCTAATCTGAAATCCCATAAAAGATCAGGATAGAGGAATGGTGCGATGAACCCGCCGCTGGCACCATCAACATGTATCGGTATATCCCAACCCTTATCATCTTTAATATTAATTAACATGTCATTAATCTCTTTTATAGGGTCCATTTGACCAGTGAAAGTGGTTCCGATTACTGCGCCTACTGCAATGGTGTTTTCATCAATTTCCTCTGCCACATCATCTGCAGTTATGGTATACAAATCCTCTCTTAACGGTATCAATTTCAATTCTACATCAAAGTAGCGTGCGAATTTCTCCCATACGGTATGTACATCTGCACCCATGACAATATTAGGTTTATCACAATCTTTACCCTCAGCTTTTCTACGCTCTCTCCACGTCCATTTATGAGCTAATAAACCTAACATTATAGCTTCTGAAGAGCCAATAGTGGCTGTTCCCATGGAAATACATTCTTCAGGAGCGTTAAATAATCTAGCCAACATGTTAACACTTCTCTCTTGTATTTTCTCGGTTTGTGGATATTCATCATTATCTACAAAATTCTTGTCAATAGATTCCATTATCAATTTATCAGCTTGGGGTCCATCCAAGTAGTTACAAAACTAGCTAAATTCAAAGCAGGATTACCATCCAAATTCAACTCATCATGAATTAACTGATAAGCAGCATCTGCCGGCATTCCTTCATTAGGTAATTCATATTTGGGTATACTTTTATCAAAATATCTGCTACCATAAGCAGTTGTATTATTACTATGTTCTTTCTCCGATTTTTTTAATTTTCCTATATCTTTTTTCTCAGATAACATCCCATTTACACCTCTACCAATGATTATTCTTTATTTTTGTTTTATTTTCTTCTATTATATTTCCAAGTTTATTTACTTAGATTAACTTCATCTATTTTTGTCTTCGTTGCTTAAAATATTTCTTCTACTTTTTTACAACTTTCCGGCTGTCTTTTCATAAAGAAATTTAAGATATCACATTAACCGGAACTCTTGTTTCCATTACTACTTTTTCTGTCGTGTTTCCTTCTATAAATTTTTCCAAACTATTTTTACCGGATTTTCCCATTACCAGTTAATCTATAACTTTTTAAGTCATAAATTATTTTTATGAGATGTTTGAGATATAGTCCATTCTTTTAAAACTTTTGATACTGTGCCATTATTACCTAGTAGATATATTGCTATACTAACCGGTGGAAATTTTAAGGGAGTAAAGAGTTCATTAATAAGTTTTTCAAGGGATTCTAGGCTATTCATTCCCACTGTAATATGGGGTATGAAGTTTTCGCCACTATGATCAGGAATAAAATTCTCAATATATTTTAATGTACTATTATTAATATTAGATTCTTCCTCAGAAGTCACGTAAGCTGCAGCAATACTGTTATTTTCCATATAAGGTTTAAGAGCAACTATTAACTTTGATTGAAAATTAAGGAGAATATCTACTGGTGAAATAATAATAGATGCTATACCAACTGAGCCACTAGAAGCCTTGTATTCTATTTTAACTGCTGTTAATTCTAATGAAGTCACATTTTCAGATGTAATAACATTTTCAACTACTGAATAAACTTTTTCTAAGTCTTTCGTCCTCACATAGCAATGTAAAATACTTATATGGGGAATATGAGATTCATCAAGCTTAAATCCAAGAGGATATTCCTCCAGTAATCGTTTATTAATTTCAACTGCTCTTTTAATCAAAGTTTCGTCAGGATTCAGTAGTACATCTATAGCAGTTAATTCAGGATAGTTTTTCATTTCTAAAAAATCTCCTTCCAATCGTTTTTCATACTAACAATTGAATAATTTTTTTCTTTAGCAAGGGTTAATATTTTCTCTGCTCCATTTTCATAGGCGTATTCGCGTTCATCGTCATCGTGGTTTATGAATAACTTGAATTTAGCGGATTCTAACATTTCAATATCGACATCACCATTACCACCTGCAAAAACAGGTAAACGTCCAGTTCGGGAGAATATATGCTCCACTTTCCCGGGACCTAGAGCAATTCTCCCCAGGATGTTATCAAGTCTCGTTAATTTGCCGTTATTGTATTCATAATCGGGAGATGAGCCTATTACATTCTCTTTGAAGATTCCCCACGCATCCTCTGATATTATTCGCATGAAATCACGACCACCGCCTGAGCATATAAACACACGGTATTGGTAATCCTTTAGCAAGTCAAAAAGTTCTAGCATAGGTTTGTAAACTAGTTCCGTGAAGTTTCCTGCGTATTTTTCAGGCTTTACTGTCGCAAAAAAGTTTTTTACTTCAGCTTCAAATTCATCGGGAGTTGTTCCCGACCACTCCCGTGCCATAGCATCTTCAAGAGAGATAATAGCTTTAGGGTCTTGTTCCAGAGCCTTGTGGAAAAAAGTTTCGTCCCTTTCAAGAATAGCTTTGTAAGGCTGCTTATCAACCAAAGACGAATCTTTTTGAGCTGTTTTGACAAAAGCTCTGAACACGAAATTAAGTTGAACAGGCATCGGTTTTTCAACCCACAGAGTACCATCATTATCGAACGTTGCGATACGATCCTCAGGTTTAACATAGTTCGGACCTTTAACTATAGAAGAGTTTAAAAAATTAAGTATGGATTCTTTCACTAACCCATCATTCCAGCTTTTAAGCTTATCCCCATTCAAAATGAACACCATTCCCCCTCAAATCTTCAATTTAAAGTATTACTATGCATAATTAGCAAATTCAATACTTATTAAACAATGTTATTTACATTTAATCTACTTAAATATTTGTAAAATTATTCCGATATCAAAAAATAAGCCTAAGCTAAATTATTAGGTACAAAGGTTACTAAAACTACCAAAAAATAAATAAATTTATCATTAATTTATCTATTGATTGGATAAATGGTTATTTCTTTAATTTTGGAGTTGTGAATTGATATTTACTTCGTTAAACGTTGACTGACAAAGTTGAAAATATTGTTTAACTTTAGCCGATGATGACTTGCAGCATGCTAACCCTTTTTATATTCATTCTAGGAAACTTTTAAAAAAAAGTTTCATCAAAACTTAAACTTCATTATAAAATGATATCATTAGCTCTATAGTCGGTTATATGAACTGAAATTTAAAAATTAGTTAATCTTAATATATAATTTCATATATAAAAGGTTTTACTATAGTTTATCCATATACTAAACGAATACAATGAAAAAAAGAAATAGAATTTTTATAGTTGATTAGCTTTGATTAATTATCTTGTATTCTTGTTGTTTTTAGAAAGTTTCTAAAGTTCATATTAAATTTTAGTAATTTAAAGAAAAACTTTATAAGTAATGATTGATTACTCATTCATATGGTTGATTAGTCACTCAATTATAAAATTTTTAAAATTAAAACGTACGAAATTTAAAAAAAAATTAGAGAAAAAAATTATGAAAATAGAAGATAATGTATATGCTTTAGAATCAACAAAAGGAAGTTATTCATATTTGATTAAGGATAAAGAAACGATTTTAATAGATACTGGAAGACCGGGGAAGGTTAAGAATATTTTAAAGGAAATTGATTCCTTAAATATTAATGCAAAAAATATAAAACACATTCTATTAACTCATCATGACGTTGATCGTATAGGAAACGCGGTATTACTTCAGAAGGAGACAGGAGCCACTCTATGGGCTTCAAAAGAGGATATACCATACATTTTTGGTGATAAAAGCCGTCCTGGAGTTAAAAAGTTAGGTTCATTATATGCATTTTTAATGAGAGTAAAAAAACCTGAAAATATAGAATCTTATAATGATCAAAAAATAGACGATATAGAAATAATACGAACACCGGGCCATACCCCGGGACATGTATCCTTTCTTTATAAAGATGTTTTATTTGCTGGTGATCTTGTGAGGAATTCAAATGGAGTATTGAAAAAAGCACCTTCAATTATGAATGCTGATGAAGAATTAATTAAAGATTCAATATTTAAAATGAGTGAATATTCTTTTAAATGGGTTTGTCCATGTAATGGTGAACCTTTAGAGGTTAAGGATGAATGGAAACAGTTATTAAATAATATCTAAGGAAATTCATCATAAAAATGATGGCTTTAATTATAATTAAATAGAGGAGAAAGAGGTTTATATGAGTTTTAAAATTTATTATTTTTCAGCTACAGGTAATTCACTTGAAATTGCACGTCAAATAGCAAAAGGTCTTGAAGATTGTACAATTGAGTCTATGTCTGCACCGCAGTCAAAGGAACCGGTTGGTGGGTCTGTTGAATCTATTGGTTTTGTATTCCCTGTTTACTATGTGGGTTTACCATTATTGGTTAAAGAATTTGTTGAAAAACTTAATATTCTTCCCGAGACTTACTGTTTTGCAGTTATAAATTATGGTAGAATCAGTGGTAATACTTTAGGTATGCTTGAAAATATTCTTCAAAAGAAAGGTATTGGATTATCTTATGCTGATGGGGTAAAGATGCCTGGAAATTATATTGTGAGTTATTCATCTCATGATCCTGATAAAGTAAAGGAAATATTAAAAAATGGTATGATTAAGGTCGATGAAGTCATTAAAGCTATTACAAAGGGTAGTCAACGACCAGTTAAAAAGAATATATTGTCTAGATTATTAACAAAAATAGCATATCCCAGTTTATATAGGAATATCGCGGAATGGGATGAAAAATTTGTAGCAACCGATGCATGCACCTGTTGTAGATTATGTTATGAAATCTGTCCTGTAGAAAATATAAAAATTGAAGATTGTCATCCTGTCTGGCAGCATCACTGTGAAAAATGCCTTAGATGTATTCAATGGTGTCCTACGGAAGCCATCCAATATGGTAAGAAAACAATCGAACGAAGACGATATCACAATCCCCATGTAAAGGCTGATAATTTTATAGAGGAATCGAGAATAAGGGAATGATTTAGTTACATTTACTATTTAATATTAAATTAAATGAGTGTTAATATTTAGAAGAAATTGTGATTATAATGGTTGAAGATAAGAAATTTAGAATTTTTGAAGCGGCTTTGAAGTTATTTGTTGAAAAGGGTATAGATAATACATCAACTTATCTAATTTCTAAAGAAGCTGGCGTTGCAACGGGAACTATGTATTTCTATTTTAAAAGTAAGGTTGAGTTGATTAATGAATTATATTTTTCTATAAAAGCAGAAAATTTAGCTGTAAGCTTTCAGGATCTTCTGAAATCTTCATTGAGTTATGAATCTATAGAAAAATTTTGGATTGAAAGTGTGGAATGGGGTGTGAATAATCCTGATAAATTTAGATTTATGATGCAATTTAATTCATCACCTTATCATACTGATGATACTCAAGTTAAATACCGTGATTTTGAAAAAAATGCAGTTAAATTAATCGAGGATGGTATTCAAAACAAATTATTGAAGGATTTACCGCCAAAATATATTTGGGAGCTTTTTTCGGCTCATTTTACATTTACTGTTGAATACATTATCCAGACAAAGACCAAAGAAAGAAAAATATTTTTTGATACATTACTTGATGGAATAAAATATAATTTATAACGTAGTTCAAAATTTCAACTGGAAAAAAAATGCAATTGAATTGATAAATGTTGTTTTCTCTAGTTTTTAGAAACAATTGAGAATAGAGAGATTAATTAGGAATTTTTATCTCATATTTTTTTTGCTAAACTCCAAAAAAAGTAACCAAGGTTAAGATTTTTTTATTTTATTTTTTTTAGTTTTAAACTAAAATTTTATTTTAAGTTTAAAAAACAAAAATCATCTCTTATTTTTGCATATATAGAAGTTTAGGAACCTTAATGACTCTAAAGGTAAAATGGAATATTCACATAAAATAGACTAAAAGTAACTAAAAAATAACAGTTTCTATACCCCATAAGAGTGCGAATAAAAAATAGAATAAAGTGGATTTTCTCTAAAGTACTCATAGATAAAAAAAATAAGTGGGTAATTTTGCGAATTTTGCAAGTCTATAAAAATAGACTAACTTCGCATAAATTATATTATTATATAATTTTTTAGCACACTCCATTATTTACCATTCGGCCAGGTATTGTATGGTGTTTCCTTAAGCAAGATTTACAGTCAAAAAAATGTAATGTTGAGTTTTATATTCTTTTTAAAAATTTAGGTATCAATTATTGCCCATTAATTATCTTCTTTTTGTTTTCATTTTATGAATACCTCATTTATTCTTGAGTAGATGTTTAAAACTGAAGCTATTGTTTCATTGATCTACTGAACAATGGTAATGCAATAGCCATTGTAATAATACCGAACGCTAATAATATGATTATATCGGTGGATACGTCTGCTACATTTGCATTTAAGAGCATTATTTTACGCATTGCATCAGCTGCATAGGTTAAAGGAATCAGCTTTGAAATTTCCTGCATAATCCATGGCATTTGTGATATTGGGAAGAATATACCACCTAAAAACATAAAAGGGAACATTAACAGGTTCATAATCATCGTACCTGTACTCTGGTCTCCAGCCAGGGATACGGCCATAATTCCTATTCCTATAAAGCTGAAAATACCCAGGATGACCATGAAAAATGCCAGTAGCAAGCTTCCTTGTATCGTCACTCCAAACAGTAGGACGGCAAATGCTAGTACAAATATACATTGGAGTAATCCTCTAACGGACAGTGCCATCGTTTTTCCAAGAAGAACTGAGAGATGGTTAATGGGTGCAGACAACATTCCATCAAATGTGCCCGTTTCCTTTTCTTTAGAGAATGCTTCAGGAATACCAATCATAACAGCCATCATACCTATCATGATCATCAGACCCGGCGCTAGGAAATTAAGGTAGTTATTTGCACCAGGTATAGTAGTTACAATATTCGGAGTATAGGGAGCTATTACGGCTTGGGGATTAATTTGCTGATTTGCTGCATTACCCAACTTTAAAACATTATTTTCTGCCAATACTCCGTTCAACCCACTCACGGTGCCTGATGACACTTGCTCAATCGATGCGGCAACTTGAGGATTACTGTTATCCACGTAAATTATAATATTTCCAGGTTGTCCATTTGTCACATTATTCGAGAATCCCGGAGGTATAACAAATGCACCATGTATTTTCCCTTGATTAATTGCTGTTTTAGCTGCATCAACACTAGAATAATTATTAAAGCTCATATAACTGCTATTTTTAGTTGTAGATTCTATTTGTTTATTCATAGTTTCCATTTGTGCTATGAATTCATTACTACCGGCACCCTGATCCAAGTTGACCAGTCCCATTTGTATGTTGTCATGAGAGTTACCACTTGGGTAAATGAATCCAAATATTACTAAGAAAAGCAAGGGCATGATAGCCAGTGTTACTAGTTCTACTCTATTACGTTTTAACTCGATCATGTCCTTAATCATTACATGATAACTGTCTTTTAATGTTTTTATTATATCCATAGGAATCACCTTATCCTCGCTTTGGGTGCTTGCCCGTGCCTATGATGCGTTGGGGCTGCTTTTTCATTTGCTTGATCTCGTATTGTCTTACCGGTAACTGCTAAAAAAACATCTTCCAGTGTAGAATCATTACTATTAGTTATGGATGCAATGTTACCACCTTCAAGACGGATAACATCGATGATCTGGTTAAGAGCATCTGTACCATTGGCACTTATTTTCAAATTGTGATCATCTTGTTGTGCAACGGCAGCAACTACATCAAGTGAATTAATCTTTCCAATCAGTTTAGGTGTTAGATTCGTGATTTTCGCACCAAATACAGATGTATCACTTTCTGCTATTAGATTCTTCAGGTTTTGTGGCGTATCAAGAGCAGCGATCTTACCATGATCAATGATGGCAATTCTATCGCTCAGTGCTTCGGCTTCAATCATGGCATGTGTTGTTAATATGACCGTTACATCGCTCTTGTTAATATCTCGGGTTATATCCCGTATAGAAAAGGTAGTCTGTGGATCAAGTCCCAGTGTAGGCTCATCCATAAAAATTATCTCTGGTTCCGGCAGCAGAGCTCTTATCACATTTATACGCTGCTTCATTCCGGTTGAAAACTTACTGATCTGTGTATGTTTCCATTCTTGCATGTTAACTAACTCAAGCAACTCATCAATTTTATCTTCAAGCTTTTGCTTGGGTATTGCGTAGAGTTTCCCAAAAAATCGTAGATTTTCTGCAGCCGTAAGTTTATCATACATTATCATCTTTTCTGCAACCAATCCAATTTTCTCTCGGACTTTTGCAGAATCTTTGATAAGATCGTAACCAGCTACTTTAGCAGAACCAGAAGTAGGGGTAGATAACGTACAGAGCATTCTTATGGTAGTACTTTTACCGGCGCCATTTGGACCTAAAAATCCAAATATCTCATTTTCCTTTATGTCTAGTGATAATTTATCTACTGCTGTGAAATCGCCGAACTTTTTAGTGAGGTTTTTCAACTCTATAGCGTTTTCTGTCATATTTATTCTCCTAATTATTTTAATTCCATTTTTTTTTAATTAAACGATTTATAAACAGATTCCAGGCAGAATCTGAAATTATAATAAACCTTGATAAATGCGAAATTTGTTTCATAGATGATTATATATGATAATTTAATCAAGCTAAAAATAGATTAAAACTGTGATTTTAATCATTCATGAAGTGATTCTTGTATATTTTTAAGTCTTTCACTCAATAATCCTATTAATTCTTCATGGGGTACAAGTTTCTCTTTTTTAATATCCTCCAGGTAAAAAACATAGCTATCAATTTCAGTTAAAATATTTTCTATTGCCAATGACCCTCGATTTCTACGTCTTCCGTGAAACCCTTGAAAACGTTTAAATATTTTATCGCTCATTTCTTGCCCGTTTGCTGTTAAATCGTACCTTCCATCATCTCTTTTGCTTATTAAATTTTCAGATACCATTTTTTTAAGCATAGGATATACGGAGCCGGGTGAAGGTCGTTTGGAGTGGTTTATGCCCATAATATGTGTTACGTGTAATCCTTCTTGATGAGCTTCGAATGAGTCCATAATTTCTACACCATTTTGAGGTCCATGTTCATCCAGTATGTGGAGTATCCATATTCTTAAACCTCCGAGTTTTTGCAATTCCTCTATCCTTTCATGAAAAGTTTTGTGAAGATCTTGGTGAAGATCATTTAATCTATCCCACATTTTTTATCATTTCCTCCTTTATCATAGAGTCGATATAGATATCTTCATTTGATATTAAATACAAGTTGAATTAATTGTTAGTTTCAATTGAACATCGAATTCATAGATAAATATCAGGTTATCGATATCGAATATTTGATATAATGATTTAATATTATATAAAGCTTTGGGTGAAATCATTTTAAAAAAAACGTGAGAGGATTTTTTATGATAGATGCAGATAAAATTCCTACAGAAAAAGTAACTATTGAATTGATAGATAAAAATGTTAAATGAAAAAGAGGTTTTAAGGACTACAAGATGTAAAACAATACATTTGGAAATTTTTACAGGTAAAAGAGTTAAGCCTTGGGATACGGATCTTGAATCTATGAAGGACTTTAAAAAAGGTGACCCGGTGGAAAATTACTGTTATGATACCAAAATAAGTGTTTAAAAAATTTATGGGTGCTATCGTATTGAAAATAAGTTTATTCATGATGAGGGATAATTTTGTTAAAAACAGAGGAAATTGAAGTATTACATTGAAAAAAAATATCTTTAAAGTATGAAACTCTAATTGAATGATTTTAACTAGAATAATCTAGAGAAAAATCAACTACCTTTTTTTGGTATTCTCATTTGCTCGAATTTTGGCAATTTTCTGAATCAACTTTAGTGGTATAGGTTTATCATGAGGAAACTGAACTGTGCCTTTTCCACTTTGTTTATAAATTTTTAATTCATCTTTAAATTTTTCAAACACTGTTTTACTAGCAGGATAAAATCCAATGTGGTTTTTGAAAGCACCATAGTAAAGTAAGTTACCATGAAACCAAAATGATGGCATATTATAACTAATTCTTTCTTTTGCTTCTGGAACTACACTTTTTACTGCCTGTCGAATTTCTTCCAGTCTTTTTTGTATTTCAGGTGGATAGTCCATCTTGTAATCATTAAAAGTTTTTAATTCTTTTCTATTTTTTTCCATTATTTGAATCTCCTATTCAGATTCGAATATTTTAGATTACAACATTACTAAATTTATATTTATAATATTATGTACTTCTAATATTATGACGTTCAATATTCAAATTAAAATCATTTTTTAATATTGATTTGATTTTAATGTAGTACAATTTTCAACTTAAAAAAAAAGTAATTGTTGAAATATTTCTATATGGTGTGATCTAATGGCCATTTAGTCAAAAAAATAATCATTTTTCATATTTTGAGTAAGAATTCTTTTTGTTTGATTTATTTATGTAAATATTTTTAATAATTCTATTTTTCGTTACACTGATATCTTTAGTCATATTGTCGGTTATATGAACTTTAATTTCGAAATTATTTAATCTTAGTATATAATTTAATATTTAAAAGGTTTTCTTATAGTTTATACTTATATTAACTGTAAAATGAGATATTTTAGTAAATAATTTATACGAAAAAAATATAATTAATAGATATGTCTTTAGGATCTTCGATAACTATAATCGTTAGTGCTCATTTAATCTGTTATTCATGAGATAGAAAAATTGGGATTATTGGAGTTCAATATAATTCTAATGTTATTATTCCGTAATGATGATATAACACGAGAAGAATCAGCGAATAATCTTCATATGAGTGAAAGTACGATAATTAGGGTTTTGAAGAAGTTAGAAAATGTTTAATATACTTTTGGTTTGTTTTCCTGATAGTAAAGTAATATTTATATTAAAATGTGAGATTTGTGATTAGAATATAAAAAAAATGAATGGAGTTGAAAATTTTGGATATTTTACCAATAATAATTATAATAGGTATAGGTGTAGTTGCATGTGTAGGTGCCTTGTATTTTTCAGATAACTTAGGAATGCTAAATGCAGTCCATCCTGTAAGCAATGTAAATCAAAATAATAATATTACTAATAACAATACAAATACTACAAACACTTCTAATGGATCATCACAAACACAACAGAGTAATAATCAGTCATATCCATCTTGTTATTAATTAAATAATAGCCAAGTTACATAAGCATAATATCCCTTATATAAGATATACGCAACCTATTACGCGTATAAAACTTCAAAAAGTATCGCCATATAGTATTGCTTAAAATAAAGTTTTTCAAATAAATTATTACTATTTTTTAAATTTATTCATTTTTTTGGATTATTTATATTATAGGTTTCCAAAGCTTCCGACTTAAGCTCATAAATCTGCTTTTATTATAATCCCGACAATTCTTTCTTGGATTTTAAAATATCATTTTTTTATATAATTATTTATGGCATTGTAACTGATACTCTCGTCTTGATCTTTCAGCCATTAACTGATATGACGAAATACAATAATTTAAAAAAAAATTAATATAAAAGTTAACCGATTAAAATTGAATCAAATTTTTAAAATATATTTTTGAAATTTATTCTTTTTTTCTATTTTCATAATATATTGTCTATTTTGATGATGTTTTGTTGTCTAGATTCTGGTACCAGCCTTTACCAGTGCCTCCCATGAGTTTGGGGAGGATAAAACTCCGAACAACTGTTTTAAACATTACCTTAAACATGTGGCGATGGTTCAGGAGATATTTAGGCCTTGCATAGTATTTCAAATAGGCTATGGCCAGTTTTTTTTCCACCATCTTCTTGTTTAAACCCATTTCATCATATTTCAAAACCGATTTGAGTACAGTGTATTCATTCCAGTCATCATTGTCTATTAAATTCTTTTCTTTGAGTTCATTGTAGATGGGTGTTCCCGGGAATGGTGTTAGAATTGAATATTGACAGTAGTCTGAATCTAGTTTTGTAGAGAATTTTATGCTCTTGTTCATATCTTCTTCGGTTTCTCCAGGATATCCTAGAATGAAAGAGGTTAAAACTTCTAGATCCACATTTTTTGCACTTTTAACAGCATCTTCTGCTTGTTTTAGAGTTATTCCTTTTTTCATTAGGTCTAATATACGTTGTGATCCTGATTCTACACCGTAATATATGGTTTTTAATCCAGAATTTTTCAGATTTTGAAGTAAATTTTGGTCTACACTGTCAACACGGGATGATGCAACGAAGCTTAAATCTAGATTTCTGGCTTTGATTTCATTGGCAATATCATTAACTCTTCTCTTGTTGAGCATGAATGTGTCGTCCATGAATCCTATATCTTTTATTTGGTATTTATTTATTAATTCCTCTATTTCGTCCACAACATTGTCTGGACTGCGTGTTCGGAATTTTTTACCCATGATAAGTGATGATGAGCAGTAGTTGCAGTTGTATACACAACCCCTGCTGGTTATTATACCACCAGTTTGTTCTTTAGAAGCACCATATGAATCAAAAGGAACAAGATGTCTTGCAGGGAATGGTAATGTATCAAGATCCTTTATCAATGGACGTTGTTGTGTTGCTTTTAAATTTTTAGTCACTAAATCCTTGTAAAAAATTCCCTTAACTTCATCAAGACTATGGTTACTTTTGGTGGAATGTTTGGCCAAATCCACCATTGTTTCCTCACCCTCACCTATAACCACTACATCTAGATTTTCAGAACTTTTTAAGGTTTCTGATGGCATGAAAGTAGTATGGGGTCCACCCATTACAGTTAATGAATTAGGTTGAATGTTTTTGATTAATTCCACATATTTCAATGCACTTTTTATAGTAGATGTGGTCGCAGTCACACCAACTAATTGTGGATTGAGTTTTCCTGACAGTTCCGAAACCTTTTCGTATCCCATCTGGAGTAGATCATCATCTACAATTTTAACAGAGTAAGACTCTTTTTCAAGTGATGACGCCAAGTACATGAGATTTAAAGGAGGAGTTATGAAACCAAGAGCATTCTTCAATGCATTCTCATCATAAGGATTTATTAGCAGTATATCAATATTTTTATTCATTTTTTACCTTTTTTAGTTCATCAATCAAATAGCCTATTTGAATTTATTAGATTTTTTTCATTATATTTGAAGATTTTTTCGATGTTTATGGCATTAAAACAGGGATAATTCTCGTTTATCCCTAAATAATATCTAAAAATCTTAAAAATAGTACAATAATGATTATGATGATAATATAATAGAGAATGTTATTCATCTTTTATTATTCTCTAATTTTCATCTTTTTAATTTATTTCACAATTAATAGTCTTAGTCTCTTCGATCTCTATTATCTCTGTCCCTTCGGTCACCATAGTTTCTTCGGTTTCTTTGATTTAATCTTAGTATTAGAGCGCCCACTGCACCACCTATGGCGCCCACTACTATTACAAGTACTATTTCTTGCAGTGAGTTCAATGGTAGATAAGTAGATAACTGTGCAGAAAATGTAGCAATTTGACCTTTAAATAAACTTAGTATCCATAAGATTATTGCACCTGCTACACCCATAAGTGCTCCATTAATCGTCCCATCTATAATATCGCCATTTGAAATGTATCCAACAATTATGCCTGCTACTAAAAAACCAACTAGGGCAACTGGTAATCCTAGAACTGATCCAACTCCCAAAATTGATAAAAGTACTGTAAATATAATTGCTAAAATAAAACCAGTAACCACTGCACCAACACTCACCATTATCTTATACCCTCCAACATTATTTTATTTTTTACAACCGACATTACCCTCAACCAGCAAATATCGAGCATTTTTTTAACCTAATTTTTTAATATGAATCCTATCCTTTAATAGAAACTTATTAATATCAATTTTCCTCTATCTATATTTATGTAATTCCATAGAATTAAGTTTATGGATAATATTAGTAATTTATGGGAATTATTAAACAATGTACTTTTTTAATGATATTACCAGTGATTGGATTTTGGTGAATATAGTATTCCTGTGGCGATGGAGATACTTCATGCTTCTAAAAAGATTTGAAATTGATCGACTCCTTCTATGAAATCGTAATGTGTTATTTTTTTAGAAATCTAACAATAGAATATATATTTTTTATTTAAACCCTTTATTTATTAAAAAATAGATATGAACGACCAAATTATCCTTCTATAAGTTTAATTAATATCGATAATATTTTTTTTATTAGATTAAAATAAAACTCGAAAAATAAAATGTGATACTAAATAAATTGAGATTTTAAAAAAAAAGTTATTAGAAGAATAATGAAATTAATGAATAATTAGTTAACTCATTTCAATAGATCTTATAAGTTTGCTTGCTGCATTTTTAACTTCTGTATCTTTAATTTCACCACTTTCTCTCACTTTTAAGGCGAGTTCAAGAACTTTAGGAATGTCTTTGGAAGAAAGATTTTCAGCCATCATCAAATAGGTTTCATCAGAATTATCTTCTAATTCAACGTCTTTTTTAGCCATAACCTCCAACATAACCTTACAAGAGTCCATGACACTACCTTCTTCAATATTTTTACACTTCTCTAATAAATCATCATTTTTTTTAACCATATATATCACAATTACTAATTTGTTATTTAGAATATAAATATTGATTATGTTTTATTTTTGTAAGATGAGTTTGTAATGCATGCGCATCCTATACTGAATGTATGCGAGGTGGAGTAATGGGAGTATTCTGTTCAACCGGTAGTGCAGGCTACTGTGCAATGATGGAAATAGAAGAATTTATGTGCTCAGATTGTATGAATGAAAAATAATTTAGTTTAGACGGTAACATGTACTGCAAAATGCCCGCCGAAATGAAAAAAATGATTTATTAAAAATAAAACTCTTTTTTTTTAATTATAACAGAAATATTCTATTAATTTAGTTTTTTTTTAATTATAACAACTAAATTTCCATTTTTAATCTCAAAAATAGGTTCTGATAGACCGGTTTTTAATGTAGAATTTAATTATCCTTTGAGTTCCTGTCCCCATGGTTCAATAAAACTATATAAAAAAAACATTCTGTAATCAAAGGATTTCTTTATAAAGAATCATAGTGTATTTTCAAATCTTCAATTGTTAATGGTCTATATCATCAAATTTCAATTCGATCATCAAATATGCGTAACTGAAAAGATCAGCTCACCCTAATACTCCAAAATAATGGACTTGATTTGAATTTATCTGGTTTGAGATGATTGTATTATTAAATTCAAACTCGTTAAATACATATTTTTAATATTCCCAATTATCATAAACCATTTTTTTTTAAATAAAACTTTAAATGAAATTTGAAAATTTTGTTATTAGTAAGATTTAAGTACTTATAATATAAAATTTATTGACTGACTACTAGTCATAAAACCAAAAAAAATAGGGGGTAAAAATTTTGAAAATAGAAGAAAATGTATATGCTTTAAAATCAACAAAAGGTAGCTATGCATATTTGATTAAGGATAAAGAAACTATTTTAATAGATACTGGACAACCGGGGAAGGTTAAGAATATTTTAAAGGAAATTGATTCCATAAATATAAAACCAAAAAATATAAAACACATTCTATTAACACACCATGACGTGGATCATATAGGAAACGCGGCATTACTCCAGGAAGAAACAGGAGCTACACTCTGGGCATTAAAAGAGGATATACCCTATATTCTTGGGGATAAAAGCCGTCCTGGACTTAAAAAGATAGTAGCAGGATTGTTGATGAGAGTAAAAAAACCTGAAAAAGTAAAAGCATATAATAGTCAAGAAATAGACGATATAAAAATTATACAAACACCAGGCCATACCCCGGGACATGTATCTTTTCTCTATAAAGATATTTTATTTGCCGGTGATCTTGTAAGAAATGATAAAGGTGTACTGAAAAAAATACCTTCGTTTCTCCCCGGCATGAATGCTGATGAAGAATCACTTAAAGAATCAATACTCAAAGTGAGTGAATATTCTTTTAAATGGGTCTGTCCAGCTCATGGTGAACCTTTAAAAGTAAAGGATGAATGGAAACAGTTATTAAATAATATCGCAGGAAATTAAACATTACGGTGGATTGATTATGGGAAGGATATCAAAAGACCCTGAATTAAGAAAGAAAGAATTCATTGAAACCGCGGATAAATTATTCCGAGAAAAAGGATTTGATCAAACATCCACAAGTGATATTACCGATAAAATTGGACTTTCCCATGGATCATTATTCTATTACTTCCCATCCAAAAATGAATTGATGAAAGCAGTAATATGTAATCGATTAGATCGTGGGTTCCAGTCTCTCAATAATATTGCAGCTGATCCCGAGAAAAATGCTCTTCAGAAAATAAATTCAATCTTTAACTTGTTAATTAATCCTAATCATACTAAAGGTACAATGATTGATTTTTTTCAAAATGATAGTAATGCAGCCTTACATAGAGAGTTTACTAAGAGATTTCGTGAATTATTTATTCCATTATTCTCTAAAATATTCGAACAAGGAGTAAGGGAGGGTTTATTTAAAGTAGAATATCCCAAAGAAACTATTGAATATTTGAATTATATATTTGAAAATCTTTTTGAAAATGTAACATCATCAAAGGATAAGAATGAACATTATAGGAAAATAAAGGCTTTAGAAATCATTATTGCTAAGTCACTAGGAGTATCAGAAGATAAGATGAAACTCCTACAATATTGATTGAACGATTGATAATCCATCAATATCATGACTAGGGAAGAAATTACGAATAGCAAAGTCACAAATGATTGGTAGAATTGATCAATTAGCTAATGCCGGTTTAATGGATCGAATACCGGATGAAAAAGACCGTAAAATACTTAAGATTAAATTATCACCGTATGGAAATAGTTTCATAAAAAATATCGTTTTAAAGATCCCGGATACAAATAATAGATGATAAGGATATTAGAATGGACAATAGATTAATGAAATTTTTATAATCAGAAGATTTTATCAGATGAAAGACAAAATGGGGTATTTAAATGTTTGATATCAATCTAATTTTGCTTCCATTATTCGGATTGCTTATAGGCCTCTCGGTGTCTATTTTTGGTGGTGGTGGTGGTGGATTCTATGTACCGGTTTTGATATTGATTTTCGGTGTCACACCACAAGTAGCTGTCGCTACTTCTCTAGCATCAGTGTTACCCACCACAGCTGTAGGCGCCTTCAGTCATTATCGTCAAGGCAATGTAGATATCCGCACAGGATTAATTCTAGGAATCGGAGGAATAATAGGTACACTAATAGGAGCTAGTATTGCAAATATTATTCCACCTAACCTTTTACAAAAGATTCTAGGCATATTCACGTTGATAATGATAATTCCAATGTTGAGAAGTTTAGTACAAAGACGTCAAAAACTGAAAGAAAAAAATCGTGATAAAGAGAAAACAGTAACCCTTACCGGTCCTAAAAGAATTATAGCCTCTTTTTTTGGAGTCGCATCCGGATTAATGGCAGGAGTTTTTGGAATAAGTGGAACACCACCAGTTATTGCAGGACTTTATAGTTTAGGCTTACCCGCTGTGATGGTTGTAGGTACCTCTGTATTCGTACTTATATTCAACTCAGTTGCAGGTATAGGAGGTTTTTACCTGTTAGGACGGTTGGATCTGACTTTGATTATTCTCCTTGGTGGCGGAGCGGCTGTGGGTGCATTTATAGGGCCTTTACTGCTTAAAAAAATTAATCCTAAGACTTTTGAGAAAATCTATGGACCTTTGCTTGTAAGTATAATGCTTATTTTTGGCTTAGGGTTAATACTGGCATAAAAAAAAATTTTAGAAATTTTATCTATTTTTTACATTAAAATAAGATTATATTAATTTAAATAAAAATTATAACGCTGAATCTCTCAAAAGAATAAGGAGGTGATTAGGAATAAAACATTATGTGAGGAATGTTAAACTACACTTACCGACGTATTAGATTAAGAAGAAGCGGAGCTAAAAACAGCTATAGGTTCGTTTTTTAATCCGAAGGTTTTTTTAAAATACTTGGTTTGTTCATTATAATTCATCCAATATCAAGACTCCTAAACTTTATATATTTCAATAAATGTGGAAAATATTTTAAGCATAAAAAAAATTAAGGGTTTAATATTGAATTTTGTTATTATAGATTCTTATTTTTTTGGTTCAATTAATTTTTATTATATCTTTTAATGAATTCATATAATCCAAATCATTATATAAGAAACTATCCAATTTTTTTTTATTAATTGAATTAAAATTAATGATTAATTAATTAGAATAAAAGAATATCCAAATAAACATTTTATGAAATGGGAAGAAGTAGCTCTTAAATATATTAGGTGGTAATTATGATGGTTAAAGAATCAGTAGATGCTTTAGAATTTGTTAAGGGTCTGGAAAAGCCTAAGAGGAATATGGTTTTGATTAATCCAATGGAACCGGTTAAAGAGTTAACTAATTTAAATAAGTATCTTGGATAAGTAATTGGCATAATAAATGATAAAGATATAGTTAGAATGATATAAGATGCATATATATACAATTGTGGAACGGATATGGAAATGAACAGTTATCAGGACGTGGTTCTGCCCCTATTAACGAAATTATTGACATTCCGGTCTCATGAATTTTAATTTTCTTTTTAAATATGATAATATAGAACTTCAAATCCCGCTAGTATAACTCCAATTACAACTACAGTTATAACTGCGATACTAATATCCCTCTTATTTTCGTTGTAATAACGTTTAAGTATCTTTATTATTCCCTTTCTTTTTTTATCTATATCTTCTAAATTTAATTCATCTTCAAGGACTGAAAATGTATTTTCTAAAATTTCTTCAGTTAGTGCTTTTATATTAAGGTGAAGGGAAGCCTTAAGGGGAAACATTATAATAGACAAATTTTTACCATTAAAAGAATTTTCAATACTAAAGGAAATGTAATCATCTCCTTTAAATGCTGTAATCAAATCTAATTCTGAGAATTTCAAGTTTCTTGTATCTATTATCCCCTTATTATTAACAAACTTATAGCTAATAGAAACTTCATCAAGATTAATATTATAGATTGTTAATACTTTTTTTATAGCATTAGATATTTGATTAATTTCAAAAGTTTTAAGTTTATATTCTTTTTGATATTCCATATAAAACTCTCCACTTGATCCATGAATTGCTATAAATAAGTATAATTTCAATCCTTATATACTTTTGCAAGTTTTTAAAGCTTAAAAAATAACAATTACTACTATCATAACTACCATTTCAAATTTAAACTCATAAAACTTGTTTTACTAAAATTAAGTAATTTTAATGCTAAATAGTTAAATTTATTTAAAATTAAATTCTATTTTTTTATTAATTAATCTTTGAAAGTTTTTCAAATGGATGATGAAAATAAGGAAATTAAAGAATGACTTTTAGCTAAATTTAAAGATTGTTAAATAGTAGATAAAATCTTTTTAGTATATGATCGTATTTGAATGTGACTAACTAAAGAAGTTACTCCTACTGTGTCATAAACGGCTTTTATGTTCTTTGCTTCGCGTACTTCTTTCATTTCAAATATAAAGCAAGTTAAGATCTTCTTATCTTATTGGTATTGTATGGAATATTTAAAGGATATTGTCCTGAATTTGTTATGTATTTAGTAGTGTAATGGGAAGTAATTGATGGATAATTTTTTTTGGAATTCTATTTTTAAATTTTAAAAATTTTTGGTACTTTTATGACGCCATATTTATGAGGAGAAGTTTTAATCTTAAATTTTTATATTATTATTAAATATTTTTTTTTATTATCACATTATAAGACAACCAGACCTTAGGTTAAGGTTAGGAAACCCCAAATTCAACATTATTTTTTTTTTAATTTGTTAATTGAATTAAATGAATTTATATTTTTAATCGAATTTTTTAGTTCATTTTTTTTTTAACTTTCAGGTTTGCAGATCTTATTTTTTGGGGGTTATAACAATGTAATTTTTAGATTTTTTTTTAAAATCATTTTGAAGGTTTTTTAGAAATTTTATAATAGAATTTTTTTAACTTGTTTTATTAGTATAACTGAATGAATTATCAAAGGGAGTTGGTTAATTTATGGTTAAGTTTGATAAGATTAAGATGGATATTAAGGATATTACTGGTAGTTTATCAAATGATGAATTAGCTGAGCTTTATTTTAAGGAACGTAAAAAGTATATTAAACTTAATTTTAAGGGATTGAAAAGTAAGGCTTTAATGGCGTTGAAACGTGGTAAAAAGATTTATAAGAATGGCTATCGGAAGGATCCTAATCTTTTTCATGATACTCATTATAAATTTATTTATTGGACAACTGATTACATGTTTTTTCAGCAGCTTCAGGCGTTAATTGCAAGTGCTGATAGGGAGAAGAGTATAGTTAAATTTGATTTAAAAGTGATGGAGGCTTTAGAATATTTTTTAATTAATTATCAAGAGAATAGGTCTGAAAATTCTATTGTAAGAGCTTTGAATGTTGTACAATCAGTTAAAAATAGATATGTTAAAGGTATGAAGGAGTTTGAATGGGTTATTCCTGAATTGGAAAGACAAGTTGAAGATAATGAATATTTTAAGCAGAATAATTATTTTGAGGATGTTGATGAGTTAGGTTATAAAAATTTGAGTTGGGAGTGATGTGAAACCTGAAAATTAAGAAAAGTGAATAAAAAAATCTTGATTTAATACATTTTAGGGGTGTTAAACTATGAATGATAATGATGAAGATTTAATTTTAAGTAAGAATTTAGAGATTTTACAGGAGCAAATAGAGCTTATATCAGATAAAATAAAGAATGGGAAAATAAAGGACATTAAAAAAGAAGAATTACGAATTAAATTGATTAGGACTCTCTGTTATCTTTGTAAAACTCATGCTGATATTAAGGAGAAGCAGGAATTGGAGGAGTTACGAATTGAAGTGGAAGACCTTAAAGAATCAATTGGAAAATTATAATGAACTACTATTATTATTTAATTGTGAATAAGTAGTGAGAATATAAAAATCCCAATATTTATTTATTTTATTTTTTAATATGTGTCATTTAACGTGTTTCATATCCTAAAATACGTGTCATTTATGTGATTATACTTTTACGTGTCATATTTTTGATTAATTTATAAATTATTAGTAAGAAAATTTTTTTAGATAAATGTAAGTATAAGTCGGTGTAGACCTACTACATAGAAATCTAAAATTATAAAAAAATCTATGGGTAAAAAAAAAGTGGGGGAGTGAAATAAAAATGATTACAACTAAATTTAGTAAAAGTAATTCAATAAAGTTCGGACTTGTTTTAATAGGTTTAATTATGGTATTCTCTTACGGCACGGGACATGCCGCAGCCGCAAACAATAACACCATCATAATTCCCATACACCCATTTCCAAGTCAGTTTAATAATGAGTATGTTAATAATACGTCAGGAAACGATAGTAACTGGGGTGTCAGCCCAAGCTCACCTAAGAAAACCATAAATTCCGCTATAGGGGCTGTGAATGATAATGGAACTGTGCATATAGCCAGTGGAACATACAACGGAAGTAGCATCACCATAAACAATAATATGACTATCATTGGAGAAAATCAAAGTAACACTATAATCAACTTACAGGATAACCTCGGTAGTTTCATTATTGGTAAAGGAGTTACTGTCACTTTTGAAGACTTAACAATTGAAAACGGATACGGTGGTGGTGGTGACGGTGCAGCGATTTACAATAATGATGGTACTTTAATTATTAATAACTGCACTTTAACAGACAATGGAGCTGTGAATGGTGGTGCTATATGTAATAATGAGGGTACTTTGATTGTGATGGGAAGTACATTCACCAGTAACCAAGCTTATGGTACTGATACAACAAATGGTGAAGGCGGTGCTATATACAATTATAAGGGTACTTTGAATGTTACAGGTAGCACTTTCACAGGCAACACCGCATTATGGTATGCTCCAAGCGGTGCCATATACAATTACGATGGTACTGCAACTTTACGTTTCAATCGTTTAAGTGGAAACGCTAACCCCGAAATTTATAATAATGGCGGTTCTGTGGATGCATTGTATAATTGGTGGGGTACCAATACTAATCCTACAGGAGAAGTTAATACAGGTGTATCTGATAATCCCTGGATTATATCAATTATCACTGCAAACCCCACCATGAATTATGGTGAATCTTCAATAATCACAGTAGATTTAACACACGACTCAAATGGAGATGATACAATCGGGCAAGGAAACATACCCGACGGAACACCAGTAACATTCACTACTAACTGGGGAACCATTACCCCTACATCTACCACAGTAAATGGAGAAGCAATAGCAATTTTCACTGCTAATGGAACTACTCTTACAACACCAGTTCAGATAACTGCTACAGTAGACAGTGCCTCAGTTAATTCAATTATTAACATTCTCAAATCATCAACCACTATTACCGTGGGTGCGGTGCATAATTTCGCAGGTCAAAACGTGACCTTAACAGCTCATGTGAACGATTTCCATGGTAACCCAGTGAATGAGGGACAAGTCAATTTCACGGTAGGAACAGCTACACCGGTTTCGGTTAATGTTGTTAATGGCTTGGCGAGCATTAAATGGTTAATTCCATCATCTTGGACTGTGGGAAACTATTCCATAGTTGCCAATTATCTAGGAAACACTAATTATGTGTCATCTGTTAATAATAGTACTTTAACGGTGGCTCCACCGCTCATCGTGAACTCAATTGATCCTGCTAAAGGTGCTGTGGACGTGCTTAATAATCAATCGGTTAATGTTACTTTCACGGAGCCTGTTAAATTGGGTAATGGTGATATTGTGCTTGAAACTAGCAATGGAACAGTAGTAAATGTTAGTAATAGTATCAGTGGTGATGTGTTAACTATTACACCTACTAATCTATTGACTAATGATACCAAATATAATGTAATCATCCATACTGGTAGTGTAACTGATCTTGAAGGTGATCCGGTTGCGTTGTGGAGTAGTAGTTTCAGTGTAGGACCTGCACCTACTATAACCAGCATTGACCCTGCAAATGAAGCAACTAATGTATCAACTAGCAAAATTATTACTGTAAGCTTCAGCGAGCCTATTGAAGTAGGCAATAGTGATATTCAGTTTACTAATAGTAGTGGATCAGCAATACCATTTACTAAAACCATCAGCGGTAATGTGTTAATTATAATACCTACTAATCCATTAGCTGAATCAACTAAATATACCTTAACCTTACATACTGGCAGCGTAACCGACTTAACAGGTAACCCACTAAAATTAACCAGCACCACCTTCACCACAACCAAAACATAAAAAAATGTGCTTTAAAAAATTAAGGGGAAATAAATTAAATACAAAAAAAATATTCACCTGTTAATTTCTTTTTTTATTTTTTTTTATTTTTTATAATTCATAATTTAAAAAATTTTTTTTGTAAGATGACATATAGTGTACCTGAAGTACCTCCGAGAGTAGAATATTCATTAACCAATTATGGGAAATCATTTATTCCAATTCTTGAATCCATTATTGAATGGGGATCTACTATAAAATAGTAACATCTACTCTAATTGAAGCTTAATTTTAGATAACTAACTTTTTTAAGGTCTTTTGTAGCTGTTTTGTTATGCATTAAATGTTTTTTTGTAGGAGTCTATTGTTATAGGTAATGGTAGAACTGCTCGTATTATGGCTACTTTGGTGCTTTTTAGGAGTGGTTTTGATTTAAAGAGATTTTTTGCTTTAGATGATTATTATGATCATGATAGACAAGCTTATTATGCGGCACTTCAGACTGTTGACTCTGAAATTTTGGATGTTACTGAATGTTGGAATATTTCACTGATGGTGTTGCCACTAGTATAAAAGCTGTTAAAGAAAAAGTTTTAGGATTGAGTAAAGATGTTAAAATTCTTAAAGAAAGAGGACAAATTGTATTGAATGACAGGCAGATGAAAATTGTTGAATTGATTGTTAATGAAGGTAAAATCACTAATCGAGATATTAGGAATATGTTTGGAATTTCTGATAATGCTGCATGGGATGAAATAAGGAAATTGATGAATCTTGATGTTATAAAGAGGGAAGGTGAGGGTAGAAGTGTTCATTATATACTTATTTGATCAGTGATTAGGTTCGTGATTATAATTGATATTGCATATGATCATAAATCTAAAAGTGAAAATCATAATGTTAAAAATTTTAGGGATAATTATTAAAAGAGAGTAATATTGAATGTGAATACGACTTCGACGGGGACTTTATGTTTATAAATGATATTAATGATTATAAATATAAGGAATCTATTGAAATTACTGATAATATAATCTTGGATATAGATGAAAATAACGAAATCGGTGCTTTAGAAATTATTAGATGCTTCCAAAATATTTGAATAGAAAAAAAAATTCAACACCCTATAATGGAATATAATAACAAAAACTTTAGTCGGTTCACAAATCAGTAATCAAAATAGTAAATAAACCTAAAATGTTTATATAAGTAAAAACTATTCAAAATATTAAATAAAAAAAAGATAATTCAAGGTTTGAATTCTTTTTTTAACCTCTCATGAAGTTTCTGTAAGCAGTTAGATCAAAGTAGATTGTAAGTTTAGCTAGTTTTTCATCCTTAACTTCCCATACTTCAGCTACATACTGATTCATTTTTTCTCCTTTATGATTTATATAATTATAATTGACCACGGCACAGGCATAATCGTCTTCTATGATCATTTGTTTTACTTTTACACTTTCTACTCCTTTTAAAAAAGGTGTGAATGATTTAATGACCTCAGTTTTACCTTTTGCATTTAAAGTTTGAGAAGCATCGGCAAAATTCGCATCTTCAGAATAAAGTTCTTGCCATTTGTCATTTTTATTTTTAAGACTGTAGTAATAACTTTGCATTAGATCTCTTGTTGACATATAAAATCGACCTCAAATCTCTTTAATTTTATTTATTCCAATTTTTTTTATTTTTTTTCAAGCTTATTAAATATTAATTTTTGTGATTAATTATTAATATTTTTGATGATAATTCTATTTTCTTTAAACTGTGATATGATGAATTTTAATCGTAATTTTTGAATTTCATCGATGAACTAATGATTTATCATTTTTTTAAATTATTTTTAGTTCATTTTATTAGAATTATACTATATATCATAAAAATTATTATTTCATGTTTAGCATACAAGTTGCAGATTATTAATCAGTTAATTCTTTATTTACCTTTCTTTTTTGTAAGCTATGGTTAATCCATCTCCTATGGATAGTATTGTGCTTTCTAAGTTGGGGTTATTTGCAATATTTTCATTAAATTTGTGGATGGGTTTAATGAAATCTTCTTCATGTTCTTTGGATTTGAACATGACTGGGAATAATGTATCTTCTGCTAGTAGTAAACCACCAGGTTTCAGAATACGTAGACAGTCATCTAATAATATGGGGTATAATTTTTTATCTCCGACATCTTGAAATATTATATCAAATTTCTCTTGTATTTGTGGAATTATTTCTTCTGCATCTCCTATTTTCACTTGGATAAACTCTGCTAATCCCCTTTCCTGAAAATTTTTTATAGCTTGCCGTGCTACTACTTCATCGGATTCAATAGTGGTAATTTTACCATTATAATCTTTAATAGCGTGGGCCATGGATACTGTGGAGTATCCTATGCTTGTTCCGATTTCTAAAATATTCTCTGGATGAGTTAATTGTATTATGAGTTGGAGCATTCGGGATACATCTTCATCAATTATTGACCCAAATTTTTTTAAATCAGTGGATTCTACATATTTTTTTTTATTAACGCCTCTATTTTCATATAAAGCGTTAATATATTGACTTGCATCCTCTAAATTCATTATTTTATATTCTCCCATTTATTTTATATTATAATCACATATAAAAAAGAAATATTTTATATTGATTGTTGATTGGAAGCATCTATTAGTTTATTTGTAAGGTCGGTTATTAAGTCATATTTAACTAGTTTTTTAATCCATTTGGTGGGAATTCCAGTTTCTCCGTAATATGCTCCTGCTATTTGACCATAAACTGCCCCAGTAGAGTCAGCGTCATCTCCCAGGTTAACTGCTAGTAAGCATCCTTCCTCGAAATTCATGCTTTGATGGAATGCCCATAGGGCTGCTTCTAATGATTTAATTACATATCCACTTCCTTTGATTTCGGGTGGTTTTTTATGTTTAAAGGATCCGCAAGCTATTTCATCAACTTTTTTATGTAATTTATTATCCTCCCACTATCCAGGTATGGGACTGTACCTTTTGGATAGTATTTCATATTTGGTTTGCCCGATTAAAGCTCCGATTATTATACCGGCCATGTACCTGCATGCATCTATTACTAATGGATGTTGATGTGTAGTGCGACTACTATCAGCGGATCTATTAATGGCTATTTGGGGATTGGAATAATAGTATAAGGGTACTGGGGCTAAACGCATAATTGATCCATTACCCGCAGAATGTTCATAATCCGGACCGCAGTAGGGGTCACCTGTTTGTATAAAAGAGTTGAGGGCTTCACGGGTGGTGTTTCCTATATCAAAGCAGTATTCATTAACACTTAAATAGCCTTCCTTGTACCATTTAACATATCTTTCCATTTGATCTACTGGATCAAAGCCTTCTTTTTCTATTAGGCTTTCGATGAGACATAATGCAGTTGAAGTATCGTCAGTCCATTCTCCGGGTTTAAGATTGAATAATCCACCACCATTCATAGTGGTCACTGGTTCAAATGTGCCGGGTACTTGAAATTCTAAGGTTACTCCGAGGGCATCTCCTACTGCTAATCCTGTTATACTACCTTTGAACCGGTCTGTTACTTCCATTTTTAATGTTTTAAGTCTAAGTAATAGTTTTAAGAATATTTCATTGTCAATCATATCTCCTAATTGTCCTTGACAGAATTTTTCTGCTCGAAAAGGTATTGTGAATAATTTTTGTATTGTGGGTAGGTCAGCTTCAGCTATTAATATGGGGTTATTATAATATTCTCGTGCTTTTTTAGTCCATTTTTTCCATGGGAATGTTAGAATCATGTTTTCATGATTAAGTGTCAGGCAGAATTGGTGAACATCTTCAGAATATTTTTTGTAGGTTCTTTGTGATGGATTATTTATATTTTCATAGAATTTATTATCAGGATTACTGAAATATGGTAAGTAATCTAATATTACTCATATTCTTAAGATTAGGATATTTAATCTTTGATTGATTTTCCAGCTGCATGGGATATTTAATTCTCCTAAAAAGAAATCCCATATAAAATTTTTTTAACAGTTTGAATATTATTTTATATTTTTATGAATAATAATTTTTCTAATTCTAAATTATTAGTTCCATAATTTGTTATAAAAAAAAAATTGTGTTTATAAAACGATTAAATGGATATATAATATGAAAATTTTAGGTAAAATTTAATTTATAGAATACTCCATATAATAATAAGATAAACTAATGGAGTTTATATTTTTTTTTAAAAAAAATTGGGTGGGATGTTATAATATGAATATAACATTTAATAGGTCTGTTGCAGGTATTATTGTGCTTGTTATGGGTATATTATTTATTTTAGATGCTGTTTTAAGGCATGGTCTTGGAATTTTTGTAGGAATATTAGCGATTATTTTAGGTATTTATATGATTGTAGCTTCTGATTAAGATAGTAAAAATTTTTTTGAAGTTTAATTTATATAGTGGTAAAAATTTTATAATATTATTTTATTTATTGGTTGATTTTGAGTTCCGTAATGTTTATATAATAATGGTATCAAATACTAGACTATCGGAAGTATGCTTCCTTATTCCTATCGATATGAATAAAGAATCATATTGATAAAATAATTAAACATAAATTTGAGTCCATAACGGAATTATAAAAAAAATAGTGAAGACAAATGAAAAATGGAAATTAAAAAAAGAATTAACAACAATTATAATGCAGTATCCATTGGATTTTACCTAAAATATTCGCAAATACGATAATTTGATTATTATACATCGTATTTATTTTTAAATATCTAATTATTATAAAAAAAGGAGGAAAAGTCCATGCCATATCATACATTTAAATGCAGCGAATGCATTCCTGAAAGAAAAAAACATGCTGTTGTAAAAGGTGAAGATGAGGATTTAACATCATGTCTTCCTCTCGGCTACCTTAAAACCATTCCAGGAACGATTTCAGAACGTGGATGCGCCTTCTGCGGTGCTAAACATGTAATTGGAACCCCAATGAAAGATGTCATCCACTTGTGTCATGGTCCAGTCGGATGTACTTACGATACTTGGCAAACAAAAAGGTATATCAGCGATAATGACAACTTCCAGTTTAAATATACCTTTGCCTCTGACATGAAAGAAAAACATATCGTTTTCGGAGCTGAAAATCTTTTAAAGCAAAATATAATTGAGGCTTTTAAAGCTTTTCCAGAAATCAAACGTATGACTATATATCAAACCTGTGCCTCTGCATTGATTGGGGATGATATTGATGCTGTCGCGAAAGAAGTGATGGATACGATGCCTGATGTAGATATCTTCGTCTGTAATTCACCAGGATTTGCAGGTCCGAGTCAATCGGGTGGGCATCATTTAATCAATATTGCATGGATTAATCAAAAAGTCGGTACATTCGAACCAAAGATAACGAGTGACTACGTAATTAATTATGTGGGAGAATATAACATACAGGGTGACCAGGAAGTGATGGTGGATTACTTTAAACGAATGGGCATTCAGGTGCTTTCCACTTTTACTGGGAACGGTTCATACGACGAACTTAGGGGCATGCACTTGGCGCAGCTTAATGTGCTTGAATGCGCACGTTCAGCTGAGTACATCTGCAACGAGCTTAGGAAAAGATATGGAACACCACGATTGGATATAGATGGATTCGGATTCAAACCTCTTTCAGAATCACTCCTGAAGGTTGGGTTATTTTTTGGTCTTGAAAAGGAAGCGCAGGCTATTATTGACGAGGAAACAGCGAGATGGAAACCAGAACTTGATTGGTATGCTCGACGGCTGAAAGGAGTCAAAGTTTGCTTGTGGCCTGGCGGCTCGAAGCTCTGGCACTGGGCGCATGTAATCCATGAAGAAATGGGTGTTGATGTAGTTTCATTATATACAAAATTCGGTCATCAAGGGGATATGGAAAAGGGTATAGCACGGTGTGAGGCAGGTGCGTTGGCTATTGATGATCCCAATGAACTTGAGGGTATTGAGGCGATGAAAAAATTAAAACCTGATGTCATCTTTACTGGTGTTCGTCCTGGTGAAGTTGCTAAAAAGCTTCGGGTTCAATATATTAATGCACATGCGTATCATAACGGACCATATAAAGGATTTGAAGGATGGGTCAGGTTTGCCCGTGATATTTACAATGCGGTTTATTCACCGATTCACCAGTTATCTGGATTGGATATCAGTAAAAATGAAATAGACACAGATAAAGGATTTATGACGAGGCAAATGATTTCCGATGTTAAAATTGATAAAGAAGCAGCCATTGTAAGCGGGGAAAGACAGTATACTGGTGATTATGACTGCGTATCAAAACTACGTGATAAAAAATATCCTAAAATAGAAAAACAGTCTTTAAGTATAGAATAAAGGGGGTTAAAGTATTGGATGACATTATACAAGAACAGGTTGAACAATTAGTTGATTATATAATGAAATGGTGTCTATGGCAGTTTAACTCCCGAGCATGGGATCGGGAAGATCAAAATGAAGGGATTCTTATGAAAACCATGCAGATTTTATGCGATGAACCTGTTGAACGTGAGACTCCCTCGGATAAGTGTTATTGGGTGGAAGCTGTAATATTGGCTAGAGACTTCAAAGACAATTATCCCTGGCTTTCTAAAATGGAAAAAAATGAGATTAAAATACTTATGAAAGGTCTCAAAGAGCAAATAGATTATTTGACAATCACTGGGTCGCTTAATAAGGAGCTGACTAACCCAGTTTATTAGAAGAGGTGAATTAATTTTATGTCTTGTGAATTGAATGAAAAAGACCGTGCTGGTGTTATTAATCCAATATTTACTTGTCAGCCTGCCGGTGCTCAATATGCTAGTATAGGAATTGAAGATTGTATTGGCATCGTTCATGGTGGTCAGGGTTGCGTTATGTTTGTGCGCTTGTTGTTTGCGCAGCATTTTAAGGATAATTTCCTAGTAGCGTCTTCATCTTTGCATGAGGATGCGGCGGTTTTCGGTGCTGCTCATCGTGTTGAAGAGGCTGTTGACGTGCTTTTAATGCGATATCCTGATGTAAAAGTTATTCCTATAATCTCAACTTGTTCAACTGAAATCATTGGGGAAGATGTTGATGGGGTTATTAGGAAACTTAATGAAGGTCTTTTGAAAGAAAAATATGCTGATCGTGAAGTTCATCTGATTTCGATAAAAACACCGAGTTTTAAGGGAAGTATGGTAACAGGGTATGATGTTGCTGTTAAGGATTTTGTAACTGCTTTTGCAGAAAAAGATGATTCAAATGGGAAAATTAATTTAATTACAGGGTGGGTGAATCCTGGAGATGTAACGGCTCTTAAGCATCTTTTATCAGAAATGAATGTGGATGCTACGGTTTTGTTTGAAATTGAGAGCTTTGATTCACCTTTAATGCCTAAGGGTGATGCGGTTTCTGAGGGAAGTACGACGATTGAGGATTTGAAAGGTACTGCTAATGCGATGGGGACTATCGCACTTAACAGGTATGAAGGTGGTGAAGCTGCATTGTATCTGGAAAAAAAATTTGGGGTTCCTGCGGTGATTGGACCGACTCCGATTGGTATTCGCAATACTGATGCTTTTTTAGAGAATATTAGAAAAATGTCTGGTAAACCTATTCCTTATTCTCTAGTGCGGGAGAGAGGTGTTGCTATTGATGCATTGACTGACCTGGTTCACATGTTTTTTGCTGATAAGAAGGTGGCTATTTATGGTAATCCTGATCTTGTGATTGGTCTTGCTGAGTTTTGTCTTGATCTGGAGATGAAGCCGGTGCTGCTTCTGCTGGGTGATGAAAATCCGAATTATTTGAAAGATCCCCGTATTAAAGAGCTTCAGGAGAAAGTTGAATATGATATGCAGATTATCCGTAATGCGGATTTGTGGGATTTGGAAAGTAGAGTAAAAAATAAGGAGGTTGAACTTGATCTGATTATGGGTCATTCTAAGGGTCGTTTTATATCTATCGATTATGATATACCGATGCTTCGTGTGGGTTTCCCAGTTTATGATAGGGCGGGTTATTATAGACATCCGGTTGTGGGGTATGCTGGTGCGATTTGGCTTGCTGAGGAGATGGCGAATGTATTGTTTACGGATATGGAATATAAAAAGAATAAGGAGTGGATTCTGAATGTATGGTAATATTTAGTTTCTTCAAAGTCTGTTTTTCACTGTACCATTGATAACTGAGTCCTAAGATTTGGAATTAACTACATTTAAGGATGAATTTGAAAATTTTAATAAAAAAAAATAGTTAATCTTTAAAATATGGTTTTTGTGAAATACTCTAAAAATGGAAACATTTATTATTATTTTTTTAGAAAGTATTTTTATATTTTGATTGTTGTATTATTATTTTGAGGTATGCACCTAGGAACCCACATATCAATCCATTGACAATTCCTAGTAGGATATATATTATTAAGTAGAGATAGGCACCTGTTAGAAGGGTTCCTATAAAGTAAGAGACTGCACCTATAATTAATGCATTTTTAGTTCCGGTTATTATATTTTTAGATAAATAGCCAACTATTATTAATAATATGAATGTTAAGAGTGTTATAAGGCCATGTCCAAATCCTAATATTAGTGTTATTAGTATTGTTGCGGGTATAACTAGGATCCATTGAATATTATGGAAATTTAGTTCATTTCTTATGGAATTCATGAAACCTGATTGCATACCATATGAATTATTGTGGATTGTATATTGATTTCGATTATTTTGGATATGTTTTCCGATATTATTATAATAGAATTGTTGTAAATGGTTTTTTAGGTCTATTTTTCGAAACGTGAATATGGATTGCATTTTATCTTGTAATATTTCTTTTTTTGATGGTTTTCTTTTTATTGTGAATGGTTTCCATTGAGGATCTATGATATCTAAATTTTGAATATATCTTATTTTACCACCGCAATCACATTTATCAACGAAATCTTTTGCTGATTCACCTGATTGCAATTTATAGTAACTTTTACATTTATTACAAATTAGATAACCCACATTAACACCTGTATAATATTTTAAAATAGTTATAAATTGAATATTTAGGAATTTATTTTTTGAATGTTTTATAATTATTCGTTTAAATAAAATTTGGGGGTGAAACTTTAAATTTGGAGAATTCCAACCCATAATTATATGGAATGTCTGTTGAAAGTTTAGATAATACTTGCATAACCTGCTTCCCCTAAACTGCAGCATAATATCTCAGTAATTAGAGATGGTCATCCCCATAATAACTTGGAAATCAGAAGAGATAAAAGAAATGTATAAAGTAAATGAAAACCCATCCATTAATATATTAACGATTAAGACGTTCTTAAAATAAAAATGTAATTCAAATGTGACATAAGGTTTTTAGTAGAAGATTTATATTGAAATTTATGAGAAAAAATTAGGAAAGTAATGGATGAATTCTGGGGGTGATTTTTTTACATGGAGGATGAATGTACTAATAGACCATATGTAAAAACCCCGGAAGGATGGGTATGTAAAAAAAGTGAAGGTCCTGGTCCCTTCGTAACCAATGCAACTTTTAAAAATCCTGAAGGTCACACTGTAATTTGGAGTTCTCGTCATCATCGTAAACATCATAATCTTCTGGATAGTGGAACTGATTCTACATGGTGGGCTCCTGGTGCAATTGGATGGTGGATAGGTATACTTTTTGCGATTGGTTCTATATGCTTTGCTGCTGGTGCTGCGCCTGGTTATGTTAATTGGGTGGGTAATGAATTAGATGGAATTACATTTTTCGTTGGTTCAATTTTCTTTACATCAGCAGCTTTATCTCAATACTTTGAAACTGTAAACACTCAGCAAACACCTAAAAGTTTATTATTAAAGGAGAAATTACGCTTTTTAACTTGGGAACCAAGAAGAATAGATTGGCTTTCGAGTGTTGTACAGTTTATTGGAACAATTTTTTTTAACATAAGCACTTTCTTCGCTTTGAATAGTACTTTAACTATTCATCAGATGAATCACCATGTGTGGGTACCTGATGTATACGGGTCTACTTGTTTCTTAATTGCAAGCGGACTGGTATGGATGGAAGTTGGACATTCCATATTCTCATGGAAAACTGGAAGTCTTTCATGGCAAATAGCTTTATTAAATCTTTTAGGGTCAATAGCATTTGGTTTCTCAGCAATTGCTGCATTTATTCTACCATTAACTGGCCAACCCCTTAATATCACTATAGTGAATCTGGGAACATTTTCTGGAGGCGTATGCTTCCTATTTGGTGCTATATTATTACTACCAGAACGCACTCATCCAGATTAAATTCAGAACAAATATCAATTTCTATTTTACTTTTTTTTTAAATGTAACTTTAATTCTTATATAAACTAATTTATCATAAATTCCCCAAAAAAAATCAATTTTAAATTTAATTTATTTAATTAAAATTATTTAAATAAGTAAAATTTATTAATTTATAATTAAAGAATATATTGAGGAATGTTATATTGGATTTTATAGATATGAAAGATTTTATGTGGGTGTCTGTAATCCTCATTATTGGTTTATTCATTATCCTAATTATTATGTAAAATAAGGAAATCTCAAAAATTTAAATATTTATTATTTTAACGAATTCTTTTCTTTAATGCTCGTCTGGTGAATCTACGATAGATAAATTCAATTAAAAACGCCAGTATTAATACAGTGATTAATAATTCTATGGTTAAGGGTGAATTATAAATTTGGTAATAAATTAGTACTGTTAATGCGGAAAGACAACCTATTATTGCTAACCATATTATGTATTTGTTAGCTCTGGTTTTTTTATATAATTTAAGATGTGAGAAGTTCACTCCTGCGTATATTATTAGGAATAAGGCACTGCCCATTAAAGCTACGCTGCTTAAGTTGAGAAATATGGTGAAGAGGATGACAATGGTGCTGGTGATTATTAAACCTTCTTTACCGTCTCTCCAGGCTGTTCTATTAAAAATTTTAGGTAGTTCTCCTTTTTTTGCCATTAGATAACTGACATTAGCTCCCCCATAGAGTGTGGCATTAATTGCAGATGAAGTTGAGATTATAGCTGCTATTGCTATTATAGTAAACCCTAATGCCCCTGCAAATGGTTCTACTGCAACTGCTAGAGCATAATCTGCGGTTTTAGCAATTTCAGGGATTGCCAAATTTCCCACTAATACCACAGAAACCAGCACATAGATTATAATCACTAGTGCTACTGCTAGGTATAATGCTCGGGATATGTTTTTTTCAGGGTTTTGTATATCCTCCGCAGTGTTAGTTATTAATCCAAAGCCTTCATATCCTAAAAATAATAATGCAGATGCGGTTAATATGTTAGTGACTGGTGGAAAGTGTGTAATTATTAATAGGGTAGGTTTTATAAAAAATAATCCGACTACTGCAAAAACAAGTAATATACCTACTTTTATTCCTACAATTAGTAATTCTGATCTTCCTACAATTTTGGGTCCTAAAAAATTGATGGATGTGAATATTAGAATAATGAGAACTGCTAGTATAGTAACGGAGAGTCCTGAATGATTTATGGGGAGTAGAATGGCGGCGTAGCTTCCAAAAGCCTCTGCATATACACTTAAGGCGAAGATGTATCCGATCCATAATAGAAATGTGAATCCTCCACTTAGGATTCCATCACCAAATCCCATTAGTAAAAATTTGACTGGTCCTCCTGCAGATGGATATTTAGTCCCTAATTTAGCATAGGAGTATGTACTGAGTAGTGCAATTCCTCCTCCAATTATAAAAGAGATGTATATTAAATTACCGGTTATAGTGGTTGCAATACCTAACAGAGAAAAAATACCAGCACCGATCATGCCACCTATGCCAATGGCAACAGCGGACCATAAACTAATAGGTTTTTTTTTAAATGTTTCTTTAATCATTTTATACAATATTTTATCATTGTTTTTTGATTAAATATTTTTATACTCTATTATTTGTGATTAGGTTTATAGATGTCGAGAATATCCTTATTTAATGATTTAATGAAGATGAAACTTTTAGTGTAAGTTGGAATTTGTTGTCCATAGATATTTTATAATATTTTCATATTCGATTCGATGAATCATTAATTAATTTCAGGATTAATTTTCTTAAAATATGTGTCCGTTATATGTTTTTAACCTATTTTTTATGTTTTAATTGATATTTTTCATCATACGTTCTGGTAGTAATAATACTGCTCCTAGGAAGAAGCAAGCTGCTCCGATAAATGTTCCAAGATTAGTTAAAGTTAAACTTATAGGTAAGCCTGTACTTGGTGAAACATAGGAGGCAATTGCTGATACTCCGAATGAGGTTGATCCGATTAAGTTGAGTGCGACTATTCTCCATGATATATTGGAGGGTTTTAGGGTCCAGAAACCATTACCTACTTCAATCCATGCTAGGTAACTTGCTGTGAGGAAGCATATAGAACCATAAACATCTGGACTCCAAACCAGATAATTAATTTTACTAATTAAAAGGAAGCTTGCTAATGCTGCTAAGGTGCTGATGTTAAAGAATAGTGTTCCACTGAATTGTATTAATGTTGACCACCAGTCTATACGGTGGGGTTCCCATGTTAGGAAGCGTAATTCTTGTATGATGTGTTTGCATAAGTGTATTGGTGCATTGATTGTTTCTAGGTATTGTAAGTAAGCGGCTGTTGTGAAGAATATTGAACCTATGAAGTAGGTTTCATAATCAGCAATAGTGCTTACCATTTTAATATATATTGGAAATGATCCTAGTGCAAAGCATGTGGCTCCTATGGCGAATAGGATTCCTATCCACCAGCTTACTGCACTGGGTGCCCACCATATTGAACCAATGTTTGTGTCAAGATTAGATTTATGTTTCCGGTAATAACGGGAATTCCAGGTTAAAGTGCGTCCTTCAGGATTTTTATAAGTTGCTTGTGTTCTGAAGGGTCCGGGACCTTCACTTGTTTTACACGTACAACTCTTGGGAGATTTAACATAAGGTTTTGTTTCACAGTTTTCATCCACACCCAAAGTTTATTTCCCCCATATAGAATTCTATTTACATAATATTATCATTATTATTTATTTTTAAATCAAATTATTTTTTATATTCTTTGTTTGATCTTTCAGCTATTTTGGGTATCTAAAAAATAATTTTTAATGTCCGAGAGGTTTAGCTCCGTTTTCATATTTCCAATTACGAATCCAATCTTCAATATCATTTTTATTATCATATGATGCTATAATATTCATTTGAAGCATTTTAGCGGGAGTTAAAAGTTTGTAGTATGAAGATTTGGATTTTTCCATTTCTTTAGTGACATATAATAATAATAATTTAGCTTTAGCGATAGCTTCATAATTCTTACTTTCAATATTTTTGGATTCAAGGAAACTACAAAGCAGACATTGATTAGAATGATTGAAGGGGTTACCTACAAAATTATCAAATTCCTCAAGAAGTTCATTCACATTCATAATCTTAAGTTTCTCTTCATAAACCAAGTTTAATCACCATCATATCCTTATAGATTAATTTAAATGACATAAAACCATTTTTTTAAGAAATAAACAATCAGATTTAACTTCTTTCACGTTACTTATCCTATATTTGGAGCAAGATTTATCTTACTATAAGGTTTTAATTGTGGTCTCATTTTACGCCAATTATTTTGAATTTTACTTATTTGATGTAATTCTATTATTGTATAATGATTTATTGGAATAGGATTAATTGGAATTATGAAGTCATGTAAAATTAGATTTTTTTTAATAATTTTTAATGAGTCTTCAAATTCTGTCATTGCTGTCGAGATTTTTTTAAGAATACATTCATTTAAGATGGAATATTCTGAATTCTGAATGATTTTCGGTATTAATGCTGAAGTGTAATATTGTCTGAAACCGGGGGAGGGGTGTGGATATTTATCTAATTTTTCAAGGTTATACTCATTTTTCCCTAAAAATCTGAAGACAGTATATGTTGCAAATGTCCATAAAAAAAATGCTTCTTCTAATGATTTAAAATAAGGTTGTTTATCTTCCTGTAAATTTATATTATCTTGGTATCGACTAATTATAGATTTAATACCAATATTAGCTGCATAACAATCAGCATCAAATTCTAATGTTTGGGCATTTAACTTATTATTTTTCTGTAGTGAATTTATAATTTTAAATATGAAATTCCTTTTTTGATTTATAAAATCTAGATGGCCATTTATTATATGTGCATATTCATGTAATGTTAAAAATATTGTAGAATAATAAAATAGTCCTTGTGCATAAATTTCTCTTTGTTTGTCTTTAGGTTTTATTATTTCATTTAAATATTTAGGATTATAATCCGGTGTTATTTCATGTTCATTATTGCCAAATAAATTCAATATGTTTGGAAATGATAAAATATAGTTAAAAAATGTATATAAGTTAATAATTGTTCCCTTATTAATGCCAATATAATATGAATCATTATTTTTGAATGAATATGCATTGAATAAGTTATTATCAATGAAATTAATATTTACATCTGGTAATTTTGAATTATAATTATTTAAATCTTCTATTATATCTAATCCTATTTGGCGTGCTTCTATTAAAATACTTGATATGAATTGATTTTTTTTAAGATGGAATCTCCCACCATATTGTTTTGTTACTTCATCAAAAATAGCATCATTATTCATTTTTAATCCGTCACCCACGTTGACCCCAATAGAATTAACCAGTAAAATTTAATTTTTAATATTATAATTTAATATTTCTATCGAATTATAGTTTATTTTAAAAGAAAAATGATGAAATTTTATGTTATTTTAGCTATGTTACCCATGATTGCAGCTTTGAGTACTACTCCATTGACTGGGAAAGTTGTTCTGCGACCGTTTTTGTTGATGGTTATAGTTGTATTATCAGAACCGGTAAAGTATTCTGTTTTTTGTTTGTTTTCTCTTTGTGAACCTATACCATCCTTGTAAGGTTCTATGGCTATTATTTTAGTTAAATCTATATTAGTGGTACGTTTAGAGCCTATAAATATTAATCTTTTGTTTGTAAGTACGAGTGTACCCCGGTCTATGTTTCTAAGCTCTTCATGGGATTCACTTTGTGCTGCGATACCACCTAATCTGAAATTAACACCTTTAGCCACCCTGAAAGTGGGTCCCCCATAACCTCCTACTGTTTGTCTTACTGCTCTAGGTTCACGGAGGGTAATATTATGCATAATTAAGGATGTTAATTCATTTCTTTTTAAAATGATAGGAGATTGTTCATTAGTATTGATTTTTGCAGAGCCTTTTTGAAGTCCATTAATAAATTCATTTATGTCTCTTTTTTTGGCAATTTCTGCTTCTTTTATTTCGTTTTGTCTTTTAATTTCATCAATTTTTCTTTGTTCAGCGTCCGAGACACCTCCACCTGCTATACGAGCCCATTCATCTACAGTGAGTGTTTGACCATGGTATTTCCTCCAATTTTCATATTTTGTATTGGAAATATGGTTTAACTTATATTTATCACCTTTAACTTCAAATTCAGCTCCACAATTATCACATATTAAGATTTTTTTCGTACCTAAACCTAATGCTCCTTTATGTACACTAGAGTTTAATGATCCTGTTTTACAAACAGGACAATCGGGTTTATCATTATTTATACTGTCTGATGATAATTGTACTCCGCAATCTAAACAATATTTAGCATCAACAGGATTATTATGACCACAATGCTGACAAATAATTATATTATCGACGATATCTAATTTAGCCCCGCATTCTTCACAAAATTTAGCGTTAATCGGATTTTCTGTACCACAATTAGAACAAATAACCATTTATAACAACACCATAAAACTTTTTTTAATATTATTAATATGTTACCATTCAAATTTCATATTTATTATATCTTTTATGAAAATCTTATCCATTTTAAAACAATAATTGATCAAAAGTGAGATGGATACTGAATTATTTTCTGATTATATATAAAAAATATTTTAA
The DNA here is from genome assembly GCA_015661405.1 of Methanobacterium sp. Classification (GTDB taxonomy): domain Archaea; phylum Methanobacteriota; class Methanobacteria; order Methanobacteriales; family Methanobacteriaceae; genus Methanobacterium_A. Next base: position 5,430 of record JACWMK010000023.1, on the reverse strand, counting down.
AACTAAACTTTTTAACTATTTTTGTATACAAATAATTATTATAACAATAATTAAAATGGTTAGATGATTACTTTCATTTATTAAATTTTCAAGACTTCCATCAATTCACTGGTATTACGTTGTAAAATTTCAATAAAAAAAAAATCTTTGGAAATTCATTTATATATTATGGTTACTTAACCCAATTAATCAAATTATAGTAAATTCTCTAAAATATTTAAAAAATATTTTTTTCTATTAAATAAATAATTATTTTAAAAATATTATTACTTATTGTTTAATAAAAAAAATTATGATAATTTTATTTAAGTTATCTAATTTAATCTTTATTGGAATTACCTAGTACTATGCTTATAATGCCTACACCTAGCATTACTGCTATTGCAATCCATAATAGCCAAACTGTGAAAACTGGGAATAGCAAGAAGAGTATTAAGAAAATAATGGCAAGTACGATTAGAGATCCACCACTAACTTTGTGTTGTTCCATTTTTATTTCACTCCTATAAATATTTTTAATTCTAATCAATTTTATGTTATTAACATTATAAATTATTACCTTAAAAATAACTAAATCAACCGTTTATGGCAATAGGATATTTAATAAAATAGAATCATATAGAAAAAGCTTTTAATTTACAGAGGCTGCAGAAAAAGTGGAATGTCCTATTCTTTGTCTAATGGGTCAAGATGAGATCGACCAAACAAGTTCAATTTTTGATTGATGCTACACTTATGTGGATAAATGATGCAAAATATTCAATATCACTTTTTTAATAAATATTCAGGAGCGACAGTTCATAATCAAATGGAGAATATGAGTTAAGCTTATGCATTTATATTCAATTGGGTTGAATAACACAGTTTTACTTTATAATACTTATTATTTCACATTTCTCAAAGACATGAAAATTACTTAAAAGATGAGAAAGAACAGGTTTGTATATAATTGTTGAATATAATTGAAGCTTACTTATTCCAAAAAATATCAAACCAATTTTTTTTAAAAAAAATCTTTATTTCTTCTTCTGATTTTCAGAATCGATAATTAAAATTCTGGAATTAATATTTAAACAGATAATTAAATCGAACCAAACTATTGATTTTTAAAATTTAAGGACTGAAACTCTTCAGATTACTTAAAGGTTATTAGCTAGTTTATAATCTTTATTTTTTAGCTTTATTATAATAATAATCAAATTTTTAATAATGAATTCATAAAATTGATTTTTATTTTTTAGATTTAACAAATCTTTAAATATGATTTATCATATATTGAATGAAAAAGATGAATCTAGAGGTTGATAAAATATGAATGAGTATAGTGGAAATACTTTATTCGGCTCTGTTAAAGTTGGGGAGCGGGGTCAGATTGTTATTCCTAAAAAAGCTAGAGATAAATATGATATTAAATCTGGTGATAGTTTAATATTGTTTGGTGATAAGAATAAGGTAATTAAAATCGTGAAAGAAGATATGGTTAGAGATTTCGCGCTTAAATTATTGGAAAACTTGGAAAAAAAAGATCTAGAGGATAAATAAAAATGATGTATAAAAAAATTTTATTAACCCTCGATGGTTCAGAAAATTCTAAGAGAGCTGCAGAACATGCTATAAATATTTCAGACATTAATAACGCTGATATTGCTGTTTTATTTGTTGTGGAACCTTATTATCCTAGACTTGCTACTTTACCTATTGATATTCCTAAAGAAAATTATTATATCGATATTAGAGATGAAGGTAAAAAGATTCTTAAAGACTTCGATAATAAGCTAGAAGAAAATAAGAGTCAAGGTAAATGCCAAAATATCAATATAACATGCTTAATTAAGGATGGTAAGGCTTATATTGAGATTTTTAATGCTATGGATAAAGAAAATGTTGATTTAGTGGTTATGGGTGCTTCTGGTAGTCACAATGTTTTGGATAGAATTACATTAGGTAGTGTAACTGAAAGAGTTATTAGAGAAGCGCGAATTCCTGTGATAGTAATACCATAAATGTTTAATTTAGTTTAATGGTGAAAAAATAATGAATAAAAACAGTATAATTCTAGTTAATAATGAAATAAATGTTGGTGATGGTTTTGGAATATAAATGGACAGCATTATCAGTCGTTATCATAGCATCTTTAATGGGTATAATAAATAATAGTATCCTTCTAGTTTCCCTACCCGCCCTCTTCAACGGTATCCATATTAATCCATTAAATTCATTCCAATACCTCTTATGGATACTGATGGGTTACGGATTAGTAATAGCAACATTACTGTTAACTTTCGGCAGGCTCTCCGATATGTATGGAAGAGTAAAACTATTCCGATTAGGTTTCCTAATATTTACAGCCGGTTCAATACTATTATACTTCACACCAGGCACCGGTGACGCCGGAGCAATAGAGATTATAATCTTCAGATTAGTACAAGGCGTAGGAGCCGCCTTATTCCTCGCCAACACGGCTGCCATAATAACCGATGCTTTCCCAGCAAATGAGCGTGGAAAAGCATTAGGATTAAATGCCGTAGCATTAATGTCTGGAATGTTCGTAGGCTTAATATTAGGTGGTGTACTTGCAGTATTTGATTGGAGGTATATTTTCCTCGTTAGTGTACCCTTCGGAGTCTTTGGAACTGTATGGTCATATTATAAGTTAAAAGAAACATCCATCAAAGCCGAGAAAACTAAATTGGATATATGGGGAAATATAACATTCCTTTTAGGTATCACCCTCCTACTAGTAGGAGTAACTTACGGATTAATACCTTACGGCAGTAACTCTATGGGATGGAGTAATCCATGGGTAATAACCTCACTGGTAATTGGGTTAATTTCACTAATTATATTCCCATTCGTTGAGAGCCGGGTTGAAGCGCCTATGTTCCGTTTAGATTTATTCAAACGAAGAAGTTTCGGGTTCGCTAACATGGCGGGATTATTAGGTTCATTAGCACAGGCAGGTATGATGTTTATGATCATAATACTACTGCAGGGAATCTGGCTACCTCTACACGGTTACAGTTACAGTTCCACCCCATTTTGGGCGGGAATTTACATGTTACCTCTAACCGTAGGAATAATAATCATGGGCCCCACCGCTGGCATATTATCCGATAAGTACGGGCCTCGTGGGATAGCTACCCTGGGAATGATTATTGCCACAGTATCATTCCTAGTACTTGCGATGCTACCCTATAATTTCAGTTATATTGAATTAGGATTAGCATTGTTCCTTGCAGGGGCGGGAATGGGAATGTTCGGTTCTCCAAACGCAGCATCTATAATGAACTCAGTACCAGCACAAGATAGGGGTATAGCCTCTGGTATGATGTATACTATAAATAACACTGCATTTACAGCTAGTATGGCTATATTCTTCACAATAGTAATTGTAGGATTAACTCAAAGATTACCACACGCCCTAACCACAGCACTCACCAATGTAGGTGCCGCTCAATTAACTCCCATACTAAGTAATATTCCACCCACCGCTGGATTATTTTCAGCATTCCTCGGTTACAATCCATTAAATAGCATATTCACTGCTTTACCAGCGCCATTAATAGCTTTCATACCACACTCAACATTCAATACTTTAATAGGTACTACATGGTTCCCATCAACACTAGCCATTGCATTCATGCCAGCACTTCAAACATCATTTTATATAGGCGCATTCCTATGTGGAATAGCTGTAATCTTTTCAGCATTACGTGGAAAAAATTATATACACGAAGAAGAAATCATAGAAAACGAAATTGAAATTGAATCACCATTAAAAGGAAAATAAAAAGAAAAAAAATATTTTCAGGTAGATTATAAAAATAATTACTAAATAGTTCAAATGATAACATAACAGAAGTAAAAAATTATTTTTTTCAAATTTATAAAAGAAGGTGAATAATTTATGAAAAATAATATAATTGGGGGTATTGTAGCTGTAGTAATAATCATTGCAGCTGTTATAGGTGTAATTGGTTTCACAAGCTCTAATAATTCTATAAACACTAATTCAACCTATAATGATGGGTCTGTAATGTTCAGTTATCCTTCTAATATGACTCAGCCAACATATAATGCGACGAATAATACTAATTCGAGTAATGTGTGGAATTATACTAGCTTAACTGATAATAGTACGAATATACTTTTGGGTAAAACCTCTAAGATTCCTAGTCCATTATTATCCAGTATGCTTATGAGTTCTTATCTTCAATCAGGTTATGGGCAAATTGTTTCAAATCTTACTGCATCTACTAACCCTAATGGAGTTATAGTCTACCGGTTCACTTATGAATCTAATTACACTAATGTAAACTATTATTATATGGATTTCGCCAGCAAGGATAACAGTACTGTCTACGACTTAAGTGTATATGGTAATGATTCTACGCAGTCTCAAAATGTTGCAAATCAAATATTTAATTCACTAAAACTAAGCTGAAATAAAAATAATTTTAAATTCAAATAAATTATTTTTTTTATGCTTATGTGGGTGGGATAGAAATAATTTTTTAGGAATATGAGAACCATGAATCATTTTTTTCCGCCTCCATATTTAAAGAATATTTATGAGTTCTCAGGGGTTTTTATAAGCATAAATAAATAAAAAAAATTTAGAAAAAAATAGTATATTTAACATATTAATTTTTTTAATCAAAAATTTTTTAAACATTTTTTTTTTATTTAGTTAAAGGGTAAGAGTTCTAAAATGGAAAAAATGGAAAAAAATAGGTGGGATTATTGAATGGGGGATTTGAGGGATAACATTACTATAGTTAAAGTTGAATGTAATAATAGTGTTCATGACAATATGGTAATTGGAGATTTATTTGTCAAATTAAATGAAGCATCTGGTTTTAATTGTGGTGAACGTGTAATTATTTTAAGATATAATGATTTCCCCGAAGTAATTGATGTGAATACGATTTCAGAATTGAAGAAGAGGCTTGAATCTCAAATTAATTCTGCTAATAGAGTTAAGGAATTAACAATGAAGTTAGAAAGCATGGAAGAATTTTATAAAGAACAATTAAATGAACTTGAATCATTATATAACCTGAAAATATCAAATTTAGAAAAGGAAATAACTCGATTAGAGAGAAAGTCCAAATAATTTTATATGATTATTTATGGTGAATACTTAGCTTTTTAAAAATATTTTTATGATTAAATTTAAGACTTCTATCATTAATATTTTCAAGATTTTTTTTTAACTATATTTTTATAATAAATCTTTTCAACCTATAATGTGCTAGAAATAGTAACGGGATATGCAAATTAAATAATAAAAATCTTATGGTACAAGAATTCTGTTAAGTTATATAGGATAATGTTAAAAATTATAATTAAATAAGTTTCTTATTTTCAATTTAAGCTCTGTTTATTCTTTTAAATCGTCAAATCGGGTTAATCCCACCGATTCTTCTA